>DATBSV010000434.1:0-3489 GCA_036559685.1 Casimicrobiaceae bacterium | reverse complement strand
GCGGCCTTCGCGTCGCGCAGGCGCGACTGCGCGTTGGTATTCTGCGGGTCGTACCGGACCGACGTCTCGAACGCCTTGATCGCGCCGTTGAGATCGGTGCGCATCAGCTTCACGCCGTCGGTGTAGTAGTCGCTGCCGACGGTCTTCTTGAGCGACGCGACCTTCGCGGTCCACTCCGCCATCGGCTCGCCGCGCAGCACGAGCGCCTGCTCGTAGAGCGCGAGCGCCTGCTCGCGCTGGCCGCGACCCTCCAGCTCCTTCGCGCGCTCGGCGACCGCGGCACCGATGCGCTGGCGCGCGGCGCGGTCGCGCGGATGCGCGTCGACCCACGCCTTGAGCTCGCGCAGCGCACCGGCCGTGTCGCCGGCGCTGAGCATCGCCAGGCGCTGGTCGATGTCGAACGCGTCGTTGCCGGCGACGACCGGGGCGGGGGCCATCGGCGCGGCCGCGGTGGCCGCGTTCGCGGCCGGCGGCGCGACCTTCGCGGCACGCGCATCGGCGAACAGGTCCTCGACGCGCACGCGCGCCGCCCGACCGGCCTGCGCGCGCGTCATGTTCTGGCGATCGATCTCGCGCAGCGAGCGCGCGGCCTCGGCGTTGCGCGGCTCGAGCGCGAGCACGCGCAGGAACGCGGTCGACGCCTTCGCGTTGTCGCCGGCGCGCAGCGCGTTGCGGCCGGACTCGAGCGTCTCGCGCACCTGGCGGCGGATCTCGTTGCGCAGCGCCTCGGTTTCGCGCTTCGCGGCGTCGTCGTCGGTCAGCATCGCGACGACGTGCAGATGGTCGACCGCTGTCGCGAGGTCGCCGGCCGTGCGCGCCTCGCGCGCGAGGTCGCGGTGGCGGCGCACCGCGTCCTCGCGGGGGCCATCCAGGCGCACGATGCGCGGCGCCGGTGCCGGGTCGTCAGACGTCGACGGCGTCTGGGCGCACGCGCCGACGAGCGCGGCGAGCGCGACGGCGCCAAGCGTCCGCATCGTCGGGAGCATCGTCACGGGCGAGCGACCGGCAGCGCGGTCACCAGCTTGGACTTGAAGACGTCGAGGTCGTCGCCGCCGAAGATCATGCTGCGCCGGAGCATCACCGGCGGCGCGAAGAATGCGTTGCCGCCGGGCGTGACCGTCACGCCGAGCTTGACGTTCTTGGCGCGCAGGTACTCGACCACGACGTCGTTGACGTCGCCGTACGGGAACGCGTACGACACGGTCGGCTCGCCGAGCCGCTCGCGGATCGCGTCGATCGGCGCGTCGACCTCGCGGCGGATGCGGTCGCGGTAGCGGGCCTCGTTCTCATCGGCGAGCTTCATCGTCAGGTTCGAGTGCGTCTTGCTGTGCGGTTGGATGTCGATCTGGCCCCCCGTCGACATTTCCTTCATCTGCGCCCAGCTGAGCGCATCCCCGGCGCCGACGAAGTCGGTGTACAGGTAGACGGTCGCCGGGTAGCCGAAGCGCTTGAGGACCGGCCAGGCGATCTCGTAGGTCGACCGGTAGCCATCGTCGATCGTGATGACGACCGACTTCCTCGGCAGCGCCGTCTTGCCTTCGAGGAAGTCACCGAGCTTGGTCATCGGCACGACCGTGTAGCCGTTCTCGCGCAGGTAGCGCATCTGCGCCTCGAACGCCTGCGGCGTGACGGTCAGGTTGTTCGCGCGCGCGCCGAAGCGGTGGTAGCACAGGATCGGGACCGTCTGCACGGTCGCCGGCTCGACGCCTCCCGGGTTGAGCGGCGTGACCGGGATCGCAACGGCGCGGCCGGGACGCGCCTCGTCGATCCGGTTGAACTCGGCGATCTCGAAGCGCCGCGCGCGGTCGCCGAGGTAGCGCTCGGCGAGCGAGGCGAGGTCTTCTCCCTGACGCGGCACGACGACGACGAACTGCGCGTCGCGCGCGAGCATCGGTCCGGTCTCGGCCGGCGCGAAGATCGTCGCGGGCTGGCGCGGCTCGGCCGGGCGCTGCGGATCCTGCGCGCACGCGGCGAGCAGGAGCGCCGCGGCCGCGACCGCCGCCGCGCGCCCCGCGTCAGTGCGGCGCGGGGACGACGGGCTCACTGCTGGCGGGGGCGGCAGCGTGAGCGGCCGGAGTCGCAGGGTCATGGCGGCCTTCCAGGGCTTCGGCGGTCTTGTCGAACGCGGCATAGAGCTCGCCGAACTCGTCCTTGCGGGTCTCGCCGATGCGCACGTCGTAGCGACCGTGCGCCAGCTCGTCGAGCGAGCTCTTGAGCACGCGAATCGGCGCCGCGATGCGCCGCGCGAGCAGGAAGGTGCCCGCCGCCACCGCCGCGACCGTCACGAGCGTCAGGATCGCGAGCAGCACGTAGACGAGATTGGCGACGCGCGTGAGCGGCGCCTCGTAGATGCCGAGATGCACCTGGCCGATCGGCTTCTTCTGGAACAGGATCGGCACCTCGAAGTCGAGCACGTTGCCGCTAGCGAGCTCGTTCGTGCGCACGGCGACCTCGGCGTCGTCGTTGGTGATGAGCTTCGCCGCGGGCGCGACGTACTTCTGGCCGACCTGCTTGGGATCGTTGCTGCCGCGCACGACGCCCTCGTCGTCGGCGACGACCAGGTACGGGAAGTCCTGGCGCGCGAGCGTCTCCTGCACGAACACGTCGATCGCCGCGTAGTCCTCCGCGAGCAGCGGCACCGCGCTCTGCGTCGCCATGAACTTCGCGAGCGAGCCGCCGTACCCCTTGACCTGCTCGAGCATCGCCGCGTACTGGCGCTGGTAGAGGATCGTCGCGGTCAGCGTCATCGTCACCGCGACGATCGCGGCCATGATCCCGGCCCACCGCACCGACAGCGAAAGCCCCTTGCCCTTGCTGGCCTTCTTCTCCTCTTCCTCCTTGAGCTCGCGCGCGACGCCGATCAGCGCCTGCGCGAACTCCTCGCCGGTCTGGAAGCGCTTCTCGGGCTGCTTCTTGAGCGAGCGCTCGATGACGCGGCGGAGCGACAGCGGCACGTCGGGCCGGAGCTTCTCGACCGTCGGCGGGTCGGTCTGCGTGATCTTCATCGCGACGCTGATGATCGAGTCGCCCTCGAACGGCAGCGCCCCGGTCACCAGCTTGTAGAGGACGACGCCGACGCTGAAGAGGTCCGAGCGCGAATCGACCTTCTGGCCCAGCACCTGCTCGGGCGACATGTAGTTCGGCGTGCCCAGCACGTCGCCGAGCTGCGTGTGCTGCGTGAGCTCCTGGTCGGAGCCGTCGATCCGGCAGATACCGAAGTCGGTTACCTTGACCTGGTTGCCGGTCGCCACCATCATGATGTTGCCCGGCTTGATGTCGCGGTGGATGATCCCTTTCTTGTGCGCGTAGTCGAGCGCGCGCGTGAGCTGGATCCCGATCTCGACGACATCGCGCGTCGGCATGCGCTGGTCGGAGCGGATGAGGTCGGTCAGCGTCATGCCGTCGACCAGCTCCATCGCGATGTACGGGTGCTTGCCGTCGATGCCGACGTCGAAGATCGTGACGATGTTCGGATGCGACAGCGTGCCG
>DATBSV010000433.1:0-8266 GCA_036559685.1 Casimicrobiaceae bacterium | reverse complement strand
CGCTTCGTCGGGGACGGCGCTCGAGACATTCCCCGGCGCCAGGTAAATGACCGCCTGGAACCCTTCCGCGCCGAGCCGCGCCAGCGCGTTCGCGCTCGGTTGCCCCGAAGTCACGATGCGGTCCGAGATGCGCACGACGTTGGGCGCGTCGAGCGTGATCGCCGCAGCGCATGCCGCGGGAAGCAGGGCGAGCGCCGCGATACCCCTCATGGCATCGCCGCTCCGTGAGCCTGGCGGATCGGAATGCCCTCGGGCGAGAAGCCTTCGAGGCAGTGCACGTTGACCCCGACCGTGTCGGGCGTGACGCGCTTGCGATGAAACGGATAGATGCCGCAGACCTTGCAGAAGAAGTGCCGGGCGGTCTTCGTGTGGAACCGGTACTCGGTCAGCGCGTCGGCGCCGGCCAGCAGGCGAAAGCGGCTCTCGTGCACCTTCACCATCAGCGCGTTCCTGCGCTTGCAGATCGAGCAGTCGCACATGGTCAGCTCAGGAAAGTCGGTGTCGATCTCGAACCGCACCGCGCCGCAGTGACAGGAACCTCGATAGGTCCGGAGCTGGCGTGCTTCCACGGCGACCTCCTCACGCGATCGGCTCGACCCGGTCGCCGACGCGAATCCTGCCTCCGCGATCGCTCGTCATCATGACCGCGAAGGTCGGCCTCTCACTCGGGAACATCCGGAGGAGGGTCTTCATGATCGGGAGATCCCGCTTGCCCGAAAACGGGTTCGCGTGCGTCGCGAGGCACCGCGTCACGGGGTTTGCCACGTCGTAGTCGACCTCGCCGATGCGCAGGCGGCGACCGACCCAACGCTGTTCGTCCCACGCGTCGAGGCTGTCGACGGCGACGTTCGAGCGAAATCGGCGTTCCGTGATCTCGGGCGTTTCGGCGACCGTGCTCGCCAGCGCAGCGAGCGTGCCGCGGCCGTGCAGAGTCGTGTAGCCCGGCTCCCGGTCCTGGTACCGGGGCGTGATCCCGTCGCCGACCACGCGAAGCGGAAACGGGGCGGCGCGCGACGCGATCGGGCTCTCGTCGAGGCCGAGCAGGTAACCCTCGATCACCGAGGCGAAGCGCCGACGCCCGGCATCGTCCAGGACGTCGTCGAGCAGGACTGCGTCCGCGAGCCGAATGCGCAGCCGAAGCGTCTCGTGATCGAACCTCACGTCGAGCGGCGTCAACCCCGGTGTGTGGACGAGCGCCACGAAGTCCAGCTTCGTTCCCCACGCATCGTCGGTCGTGGGCGCGTCGTTGAACCGCAAGCCGAGAACGCGATCGCCGGCGATACGACCTCCGGGCAGGACCTCGAGCGAATCGCATTCCTCGCGGGTGAATCCCTTCACGGGGTAGCGGAACAGCGCGGCGACGCGCATGCGGATCGTCCCGGAGAGCTCGAAGCGCTCTAGCGCTTGCTGCGCGCGGTCGCGTTCAGCGCTACGGCGGCGCGGACGAGGGCCTCGAGTGCCTTCTCGTCGATCTTGTCGCCTTCGTGGATGTCGATAGCCCTGCGCGTATTGCCTTCGAGGCTCGAGTTGAAGAGGCCCGAAGGGTCGTTCAGCGACGCGCCCTTGGCGAACGTCAGCTTCACGGCCTTCTTGTACGTCTCGCCGGTGCAGAGGATGCCCTCGTGCGACCACACCGGAACGTCCCACTTCCATTCTTCGACGACGTCGGGATCGGCCTCACGAATGATCGCCCGGACGCGGGCGAGCGTCCCGCTTCGCCAATCGCCGAGCTCCGCGATCCGCGCATCGATCCGTCGGGACGGAGCGTCGTCTCCTTGTCCTTCCTTCGAGGTGCTGCCGGAAGTCTTCGTGGTCGTCGCTTTTTTCATCGCTGTCATTTTACCGGGCAGCAAGCTCGCGCAGGATCTCGACCAGCTCGGTGTTCGCGGGTGAGCCGCGCTCGCTGATGATTTCGACCGTGTTGGCCTTCGTCAGCCGGTTGAGCCGCGTGAGCAGGCGGATCCGCTGGCGCCTCGTGAGCTTGGCTTCGGAGGAGTGCCAGCGCAGGAACAAACGCGGCAGCTCGCCGTCGCCGAACAGCATGTTGAGCTCGTGCGCCGTCACGTAGACGAGGAACAACACCATCAGCCAGATCTGGATCGACAGGAACCGTGGCCACAGGAATTGCGCGACGAGGAAGTCCGGGAAGGCCTCGATGGCACCGCCGTCGTGCAGGAAATGGAACAAGCCTTCGGCGATACGGAACACGAACACGAACGCCCAGTAGACGGCGGACTTGAACAGGATCGGCTGGATCAGCGGCGCTCCGTCGAAGCGGTGCATGAAGGGCAGGTTGTCGACGACCAGCACCGCCTTGCCGACGAGCAGCGCTGCGAGCGTAGCGCCGAAGAAGTTGGTGAACGGTATGCCGTGCTCCTGCAGCGTCATCCACCGCGTGAACAGGATGAGGTTGAAGCCGACGAAGAAGAAGAGCGTCGGCGGCAGGATGAGCTTGACCTGCGCGAGCCACCAGTCGAAGGCGCGACGCCAGAGCGGCGCGGGCGCGTCCGAACTGCGATCGACGGACGGTGTCATGGTCGCAAGGCTAGTGCGGATGCGGCCATCGCCCGCCGAGCTTCTTCGTGATGTCCTCGGCGATGTGCGCGACGACCGGTCCGAGCTGCTTGATGCGCGAATCGGGAAGACGCGACACCGGCCCGGCCAGCGAGATCGCGCCCAGCGCCTCGGCGTGCTCGTCGTAGATCGGCGAGGCGACGCAGCGCGTGCCGATCAGGTGCTCCTCGTCGTCGAAGCTGAAGCCGCGCTGGCGGATCACGCGCAGGCTCGCCCACATCGTCTCGGGCGCCGTGATCGTGTTCTCGGTGATCCGTTGCAGGCCCTTGACCTTGAGGATCGCCTCGATCTGCTCGTCGGGCAGCGCGGCGAAGATCGCCTTGCCGACGCCCGAGGCGTGCAGCGGCACGCGGCTGCCTAGGCGCACGATCGTGCGCATCGTCTCGCGGCACTGGACCTGGTCGATGAACACGGCCTCGGTGCCGTCGAGGATCGCGAGGTTCGCGGTCTCGCCCGACTGCTCCATCAGGCGGCGCATGTACGGATGGCTCTGGGCGACCCAGTCGCGCGAGGCGAGGAAGCTCGACCCGACCGTGAACGCGTGCAGGCCGACGTACCACTTGCCGAGGTCGCCGGCCTGGTACACGTACCCGCCGCGCTCGAGCGTCGAGAGCAGGCGGTGGGTCGTCGACGGCGGCAACGAGACGCGGTGGGCGATGTCGGTGAGCGACAGGCCACCCTCGGCGCGCGCGAGGCATTCGAGGAGCGAGAGGCCGCGCGTGAGGCTTTGCACCTGCGTCGAGCCGGTCGACGCCTCGGAAGGCGTTCGGCCGCGGCGCGGCGGGGGCGTGGAGCGGTGGATCGACATGAGCGGGATCCTCGCTGGAGGATTCTACCCGCAGGGAGACCAATTCCGCCACTCGGAAACGCCTTCCACCTGGCGGTTTCGCGTGCCCCTGTATTAACCGCCTGGTTACCTGTACATTTGCGCACGTCCATGGGTACGAAGACGACCGCACGCACCGCGACCGCCAGCGCCATCGCGCTCGCGCTCGCCGCGGCGCCCGCCGTCGCCCAGGAAGCGTGCAAGTCGGTCACGCTGAAGCATCCCGCGGTCAGGCTCGACGAGATCTACCGCACGGCCGAGACGCATGCCAAGGCGTGGAAGCCGGACGTCGTCCCGGCTCGCATGTCCAACACCATCCTCGGCCCGCTCAAGCCCGACGGGAGCTCCGAGGCGTGGACGATCTCGTTCTTCTCGGCGTCGGCGAACGCGCACGTGTCGGTCAACACGTTCCGCGGCGGGCTCAACTGCTGGGCGCAGGCGGGAGGCGCGGGGCGCTTGCCCGATCTCAAGCCCGGCTTCGTCGTCGACGGCGCGAAGCTCTACGAGATCGCCAAGCAGCACGGCGACAAGTTCCTGGCCGACGGCTACTTCGTGCAGATCGGCACGGCGGCAGCTCCTTCGAACCGCCACGCGACCTGGAACATCCAGTTCAGCAAGGCCGACGGCAAGTCGGCGCCGATCCTGATCGTCGTCGACGCCAATACCGGCAAGGTCGAGCAGGTCCTGCGCAACTAGCGCTAGCGACCGCCGACCCGCTCGATCAGCTTCGCCAGGTCGCGTGTCTCGGTTTCGCTGAGATCCGTGAGCGGCGGCCGCACCGGCCCCGCGCCGTGCCCCACGATGCGCGCGCCGGCCTTCACGATGCTCACCGCGTAGCCCGCCCCGCGGTTGCGGATCTCGAGGTAGGGCAGGAAGAACTCGTCCAGCAGGCGATCGACCGTCGCGTGATCGCCGGCGACGAGCGCGCGGTAGAAGCGCATCGCCGTCGCGGGAATGAAGTTGAACACCGCGGACGAATACACGGGCACGCCCATCGCGCGATACGCGGGCGCATAGACCTCCGCGGTCGGCAGGCCGCCCAGGTACGCGAAACGATCGCCGAGCCGGCGTCGGATCGACACCATCAGCTCGATGTCGCCGAGGCCGTCCTTGAAGCCGACGAGGTTCGGGCAATCGTCTGCGAGCGACTCGAGCGTGGACGGCTGCAACCGGCACGCGCCGCGGTTGTAGACGATCACGCCGATCTTCACGGCGCGGCACACGGCGCGCACGTGCGCCGCCAGGCCTGTCTGGCTCGCCTCGGTGAGGTAGTGGGGGAGGAGCAGAAGGCCGCTCGCGCCGGCGGCCTCGGCGTCGCGCGCGAAGTCGATCGCGAGCGCGTGGCCCGCGCCCGTGCCCGCGATGATCGGCACCTTGCCGCTGCAGGTGTGCGACGCGACCTCGATGACCTTGCGGAACTCGCGCGGGGCGAGCGAGAAGAACTCGCCGGTGCCGCCGGCCGCGAACAGCGCCGTCGCGCCGTACGGCATCAGCCACTCGAGGCGCTTGCGGTAGCCCTCGGCGTCGAACGTGAGATCGGGCGCGAAGTCGGTGAGTGGAAACGAGAGCAACCCGTCGCTGATGGCGGATTTGAGGGCGGCTGGATCCATGGCGATTACTTGTATGACATCATACAAGTCAGATTGCGAGTAGAGAACAGGGCCGACCTCACGCTTCGCCGCCTTCGCTGCGCAACGCGCGCAGCCGCTCGCGGCTGTTCACGAGGTGGGTTCGCATTGCGGCGCGCGCGCCGTCGGAATCGCCGTTCGCGATCGACCGCAACACGTCGCCGTGCTCGCGGTTGACCTCGCGCACGTACTCGGTGCGGTCACGCTTCGCGAGGCCGGCGCTGTCGATGCGCGTGCGCGGGATGATCGACCGCCCGAGGTGGCGCATCAGGTCGAGGAAGAAGTGGTTGCCCGACGACTCGGCGACGCACAGGTGGAACTCGAAGTCGGCGTCGGCAGCGTCGCCTCCGCTGGTCGCCGAGCGCCCGATCGCCTCGAGCAACGCCTCCATGCGCACGAGCTGCTCGTCGCTGCGGCGCTTGGCGGCGAGCGCGGCGGCCTCGGTCTCGAGGCTGATGCGAAGCTCGAGCAGCGCGAGGACCTCGGCGAGCGTCGCTTGGTCGACGCGCTTGACCGGGAACTCGACCGAGCCGGTGGGCCGGGTGCGCGCGAATGTTCCGATGCCGCGTTGCGTCGTGACCATGCCGCGCGCACGAAGCTGCGAGATCGCCTCGCGCACGACCGTGCGGCTCACGCCGAACTCGGCCACGAGCTCGCTCTCGCTGGGAAGCTTCGCGCCGGCCGCGATCGCCCCCGATGCGATGCGCGCACCGAGCTGCGCGACCATCTGATCGGTCAGGCTGGGCGCTTCGGCGAGCGGGGAGGTCGCCACGGGTTACCGGCGGTTGACACGGCGCATGCGACGGATGCTACACTGCTTGTACGACATCATACAAGTAGCCCGGCATCATTCCCGTGCCCCAAGCGTCAGCTCTTCCATTCAAGCGCCTGCTCCTGACCGGCGCGTCCGGCGGTCTCGGCAAGGTCCTCCGACCCGCGCTTCGCGAGCTCTGCACGACGCTCCGGATTTCCGACCTGAAGGCGCCGGCCGATCCGTTGCCCAACGAGGAGCCGGTCGCCTGCGACGTCGGCGATCGTGCCGCGGTGATGGAGCTCGTGCGCGGCGTGGACGCGATCGCCCATTTCGGCGGCCAGTCGATCGAGACGACGTTCGACACGATCTGCCACGCGAACATCGTCGGCACGTTCAACCTCTACGAGGCCGCGCGCAAGCACGCCGTCAAGCGCATCGTGTACGCGAGCTCGAGCCAGGTGACCGGCTTCTACCCGACCGACATCATCGTCGACCCATCGATGCCGGTGCGGCCGTCGAGCCTCTACGGCGTGTCCAAGGCGTTCGGCGAATCGCTGTCGCGCCTGTTCTTCGACCGCTACGGCATCGAGACCTGCTGCCTGCGCATCGCGATGGCGTTCCCCGAGCCGACGACGCATCGGATGTTGCGCTCGTACCTGTCGTACCGCGATCTGGTCGAGTTGGTGCGCCGCGGATTGCTCGCGAAGGACATCGGCCACGCGATCGTCTACGGCGTGTCCGCCAACCGCGACACGCTCTGGCGCAATCCGCACGCCGCGAAGATCGGCTGGGCGCCGCGCGACTCCTCCGAGCCGTTCCGCGCCGCGGTCGAGGCGCGCCAGCCGGTGCCCGACCCGAACGATGTGCAGAACCGCTTCCACGGCGGCAAGTTCACGCAGGACGGGCCGTTCGAGGATCGCCCCGCGTGACCCGCACGCCCGCGCTCGAGGTCGTCGCGCCGACCCGCAACGCGGTCGGCGAGTCGCCGCTGTGGCATGCGGGCGAGGGCGCCGTGTACTGGACCGACATCCCGGCGAAGGCCGTGTACCGGCTCGACGTGTCGAGCGGCGCCCACACGCGCTACGACGTGGCCGAGATGGTCGGCTGCCTCGCACTGGCCGACGACGGCGGTCTGATCGCGGCGACCCGCCGCGGCGTGGCGCGCCTCGGCATCGACCGCGACCGGGCGACGCTCGACCCGATCGACGACGTCGCCTATCCGCGCGACGGCATGCGCACGAACGACGGGCGTTGCGATCGCCAGGGGCGCTTCTGGTTCGGCACGATGCTGATGGACATGGCCGCAGCGCAACCGGTCGGCGGGCTCTATTGCCACACCGGGGCCCGCGGGCTCGACGGACCGCGCGTCGATGGCCTGATCGTCCAGAACGGGCTCGCGTTCAGCCCCGACGGCCGGACGATGTACCTGTCGGATTCGCACGCGAGCGTGCGCCGCGTCTGGGCGTTCGACTTCGACCCGGACGACGGCACGATGACGAACCGCCGGCCGTTCGTCGACATGAACGCGTACCCGGGGCGTCCCGACGGCGCGGCCGTCGATGCCGAGGGCGCGTACTGGACCTGCGGCAACGACGGCGGGTGCATTCACCGCTTCTCGCCGGATGGCAAACTGGTGGCCAGCTACACGCTGCCGGTGTCGAAGCCGTCGATGGCTTCGTTCGGCGGGGCCGACTTGGACTGGCTCTTCGTGACGTCGATCCGGCCACCGGCGCCGCGCGACGCCGACGAGCCGCTGGCCGGCAGCCTCCTGGCATTTCGCCCGGGCGTTAACGGACTGCCCGAAACCCCGTACGCTACGCACTGAAAGCTCAAAAAAGGGGCCTACCCCTCGCACCGGCCGGCCTGAACGCCGGTCCCCAACGTCCCGCAAGGAGGAGTCATGCAACGCAATCGTCGTCGTTTCCTGGGTTCGGCTGCCGCGGTCGCGGCGGGCGGCGCGCTCGGTCCGGTATTGCCGGCGCTGGCGCAGGACAAGGTGGTCTGGAAGGCGTCCGACGTTCATCCGCTCGGCTATCCGACGGTCGAGGCGATCGAGCGGATGGGCAAGCGCATCGAGACGCAGACCAACGGCCGCATCTCGATCCAGATGTACCCGCAGATGCAGCTCGGCGGCGAAAAGGAGATGATCGAGCAGGCGCAAGTCGGCGCGCTGCAGATCGCGCGGATCTCGGTGGGCGCGATGGGCCCGGTGGTCGACGAGCTCAACGTGTTCAACATGCCGTTCGTGTTCCGCGACGAGGCGCACATGCGCAAGGTCATCGACGGCCCGATCGGCGTCGATCTCCTGAACAAGGTCTCGAACTCGAGCGCGCGGCTCATCGCGCTGGGCTGGATGGACGCCGGCACGCGCAACGTCTATTCGAACAAGCCGGTGACCAAGCCCGCTGATCTCAAGGGCATGAAGGTCCGGATGATGGGCAACCCGATCTTCGTCGAGACGATGAACGCGATGGGAGGCACGGG
>DATBSV010000432.1:0-2335 GCA_036559685.1 Casimicrobiaceae bacterium | reverse complement strand
CGGTCCGAACGACCTCGCGCGCGAAAGCCCCAGCGCGCCCGTCCCGCCAGCAAGCCGAGGACGCGGTCCGCACGCTGCTCCGCTGGGCCGGCGACGATCCGACACGCGAAGGCCTGCTCGACACGCCGAGCCGCGTCGTGCGCTCGTACGAGGAGTTCTACGCCGGCTACGGCCACGATCCCAAGCTGGTGCTCGCGCGGACCTTCGAGGAGGTCGACGGCTACGACGAGATCATCGTGCTGACCGACATCCGATTCGAGAGCCATTGCGAGCACCACATGGCGCCGATCATCGGCAAGGTGCACATCGGCTACCTGCCCGACCGCCGCGTCGTCGGCATCAGCAAGCTCGCGCGGCTGGTCGAGGTGTACGCGCGGCGGTTGCAGATCCAGGAGAAGATGACCGCGCAGATCGCGGATGCGCTTCAGGAGGTGCTGAAGCCGCGCGGCGTCGCCGTGGTCGTCGAGGCGGCACACCAGTGCATGACGACGCGCGGCGTGCACAAGCCGGGCGTGTCGATGGTGACCTCGCGCATGGTCGGCGCGTTCCGCAGCGACGCGCGCACGCGCCGCGAGTTCCTGTCGATCATCGACATGACCGGACAGCGCGGGATTCCGAACGCCTAGCCGGCCTCGAGCGTGAACAGCTCCTGCGGCTTCGAGACGCCCTTCATGGCGTAGCGGCCGAGACTCACCAGGCGCGAGCGCGCGTCGCCAGCGGCGTCCGCGAACGCGGTCGACACGATCACCGGTTGGTCGAGCGAGCCGCACAGCGCCTCGATGCGCGCCGCCTCGTTGACGGCGGCACCGAGCACCGTGAAGTCCAGCCGGCGCAAGCTTCCGACGTTGCCATACAGCACTTCGCCGATATGAAGCGCGACGTGCGCGTCGCTCGTCGGCAACCCTTCCGTCCGTCGACGCTCGTTGAGCCCCCGGACGCGTGCGCGGAAGTCGTCCGCGGCATCGAGCGCGTTCCTGCACGCGGAGACCTCCTCGGCACCCGGAAAGATCGCGAGCAGCCCGTCGCCGATGAACTTGAGCACGTGGCCGCCGTGCGACTCGATCGCCTCGACCTGGGCTTCGGCGTAGTCGTTCAGCATCGCGAGTACGACCTCGCCCGTCTGCGTGTCGGCCACGCGCGTGAATCCGACCAGGTCGGCGAACCACACGACCGCTCGCAGCCGTTCCGCACGGCCGCGGATCACGTTGCCGGCGAGCACTCGGTCCGCCGCGTCCTGCCCGAGGTAGGTGGCGAGCAACGCACGCGTCGTCTTGCGCATCGTGCGGGCGAGGAATGCTGTCGCGAATGCCGGCATCAGCGCATCCAGCAGGCGGATCGACGCGTCGTCGAAGCCCTCACCCTCGGCGCACCACGACGCGACGACGCCGCGCGTGACGCCGAAGCACATCTCGTTGGCGATGCGCTCGACGATGCAGACGTAGTCGGTCGTGCCGCGCCTCTTGAACTCGTCCAGGACCGGAAACTCGCCGGCCGTGTAACCGGCGACGAGTCGGCGGCGGAGCATGCGGTCGTCGCTGGTGACGAGCGCGTGGAACGGGCTCTTCAGCCACTCGTCCTCTGCCTCGGAGCTCGGCGACCGCTCGTAGTCCTCGATCGTTGCGCCTTCGCCCCGCTTCCAGGTCACGCCGTGGCTGTCGAACGACGGGTCGAGCATGTCGCACGCGACGGCCATCCGCGTGAGCGGCATGCCGGCAGCGACCAATCGGTCGCACAGGCGCGACACCAGCGCGACCTCGTCGACGCCTTCGAGCGAGTCGCGAAGCGTGGCCTCGACGAGCGCCGCGGTGCCGCTCACGCCCCGAGCATTCCCCGCTCCTCGATGAACCGGACGACGGTGTCGAGGCCCTGCCTGGTCTTGAGGTTCGTGAACACGAACGGCCGCTCGCCGCGCTGCGCGCGCGCGTCGCGCTCCATGACCTCGAGCGAGGCGCCCACGTGCGGCGCCAGATCGATCTTGTTGATCACCAGCAGGTCGGAGCGCGTGATGCCCGGGCCGCCCTTGCGCGGGATCTTGTCGCCGGCGGCGACGTCGATGACGTAAATGGTCAGGTCGCTCAGCTCGGGGCTGAAGGTCGCGCTCAGGTTGTCGCCGCCGCTCTCGACGATCACCAGCTCGAGGCCGTCGAAGCGCGCGATCAGCTCGTCGACCGCAGCCAGGTTCATCGACGCGTCCTCGCGGATCGCGGTGTGCGGACAGCCGCCCGTCTCGACGCCGATGATGCGCTCGGGCGGCAGCGCCTCGTGGCGCGTGAGGAACTGGGCGTCCTCCTTGGTGTAGATGTCGTTGGTCACGACCGCGAGGTTGCGGCGGCCG
>DATBSV010000431.1:0-8617 GCA_036559685.1 Casimicrobiaceae bacterium | reverse complement strand
TCGATGTCGAGCCAGCGCGCGACGCTCGCGGCCCACGGGCCCGCCGCATTGACGAACGCGTCGCCGGCGATTCGTGAGCCGTCGGCGAGGCGCAGCGCGACGACGCGGTCGTCCGCGACGTCGAATCCAGTCGCTTCGGCGGTGACGTAGCGAGCGCCGCGCGCACGCGCGTGACGACGATAGGCCTGCAGCAGGCTCCAGCCGTCGAACCAGCCCTCGCCGCTCAGGCCCAGCGACCCGAGCGCGAGGTCGTCGGACGACAGCCACGGGAAGCGTTCGCGCAACGCGCCCGGGTCGAGCAGCGCGACGTCGACGCCGCGACTGCGCTGCAACGCATGGTTGCGCGTGAGCGTCGACGCGCCAGCGCCGGTCGCGAGGAACAGGTAGCCCGGCTCGCGGAGACCGATGTCCGGACGCTCGCCGTCGATCGCGAGCGTGTCGCCGATGCGGCGCAGGAAGTCGATGCCGGCGAGGCCGATGTCGATGTTGATCGCGGTCGAGAATTGCTGGCGGATCGAGCTGGCCGACAGCGCCGACGACGCGCGCGCATAGGTCGGGTCGCGCTCGACGACGCGGACCGTGCCGCGGAACGCGGGGTCCGCGAGCAGGAACGACGCGATCGCGCTACCGATCACGCCCCCGCCGACGATGACGATGTGCCGTTCCCGGTTCATAGTGGCGGCCTCGATCCTAAGCGAACCAAGGCGACCGTGCACACGCCGATCCCGATGATCTCCGCCGCCGACGTGCACGCGGCGCTCGCGTGGCGACCGCTCATCGACGCGCTGCGCGCGGCGTTCGTCGCGGGAGCGACGGCGCCGGTGCGATCGAGCCACGCGGTCACGCCGGACGGCGACCGCCTCCTGTTGATGCCGGCGTGGGACGGCACGGGGCTCGGCGTCAAGATCGTCACCGTGTTTCCGCGCAACCACGAGCGCGGGATCGCGAGCGTCGGCGCGCTCTACGTCCTGATGGACGGCACGACGGGCCACCCGCTCGCGCTGATCGACGGCGAGGCGCTGACGCTGCGGCGCACGGCGGCGTCGTCGGCGCTGGCCTCGACCTACCTGTCGCGCGAGGACGCGCGCACGCTCGTCGTCGTGGGGACCGGCGCGCTCGCGCCGTACATGGCCGAGGCGCATTGCGCGGTGCGCGACATCTCGCGCGTGCTGGTGTGGGGGCGGCACCCGGACCGCGCCGAGCGCACGGCGGCGACGCTCGCGGAACGCGGGCTCCCGGCTCGCGCCGTCGCGACGCTGGATCGCGCGCTCGCGGAGGCCGACATCGTCACCTGCGCGACGACGGCGCGCGAGCCCGTCGTGCGCGGCGCGTGGGTCCGCGGCGGAACGCACGTCGACCTGGTCGGCGCGTTCACGCGCGAGATGCGCGAGAGCGACGACGACCTCGTCGCGCGCGCCGAGGTGTTCGTCGACACCTACGCGGGCGCGCTGAAGGAGGCCGGCGACCTGGTGCAGCCGATCGACGACGGCGCGATCACGCGCGAGCACGTGCGCGCGGAGCTCGCCGAGCTCGCGTCCGGCACGCACGCGGGACGCGCGGACCGCGACGCGGTCACGCTGTTCAAGTCGGTCGGGACCGCGCTCGAGGACCTGTGCGCGGCGCGGCTCGTGTCGGCGCGGCGGGGCTGAGCGATATTTTCCCCCTCGCGGTCCCGGGCCCCGGATCGCGCGCATACTGCCTTGCCCTCGCCGTCCTGGCACCAGGGCGGGCGCCTGAATACTCACGCGCCCCGAATCGGAAGGTCGATTATGACATCGCAACGCCCGCCTCCCGGCCTGGCGCTCGTCACCGTTCCCGCGGCCACCCCGCCCTCCCGCCACGTCCACGCCGCGCTCTCGCTGGTGCCCACCCCGCGCGCCCGCGTGCGTCTCGCGACGGCCGACGGCCTCGTTTCGATCACCGCGACCGCGTGGAGCATCCCTGTCCGACCGGTGCCATGGAGGCGCACGTGAGCGACAACGCCGCAACCTACGCGCCGCCCACCGTGCGCGACGACTTCCTCGCGGCGATCGCGCGTGGCGATGCCGTCATGCTGGCGCAACTCGCAACGAATCTCACCGGCTGCGGCAACCCGCTGCCGAGCACCACCTGTGTCGAGCTGGGCGTCCCCGTCGGAAGCACCTACGGCACGGCGGCCCGCCGGATCGTCGACCAGGCCGCTGAACGCTAGCGCGCGTCGCCGTACTCGGGGTTGCCGCCGGCCGGCCGGTCGTGACCGATGTGCGCGGGCTCGAGCTTGCGCGCGGGCTCGGCGGCCGCCTCCCCACCTTCGGGCCTCGATCCGGTCTCGTCGTGGTCGGGCTCGTCGGCGAGGAACCCGCCGCTCTGGTGCTCCCACAGCCGTGCGTACAGGCCGCCGTGCGCGAGCAGCGTGCGATGGTCGCCCTCCTCGATGACGCGCCCGCGCTCGAGCACGACGAGACGGTCCATCGCGGCGATGGTCGAGAGCCGGTGGGCGATCGCGACCACGGTCTTGCCCTCCATCAGCCGGTAAAGACTTTGCTGGATGGCCGCCTCGACTTCCGAATCGAGCGCGGAGGTCGCCTCGTCGAGCAGCAGGATCGGCGCGTCCTTGAGCATGACGCGCGCGATCGCGACGCGCTGGCGCTGCCCGCCCGACAGCTTCACGCCGCGCTCGCCGACGTGCGCGTCGTACGCCTGGCGGCCTTTCGGATCGGCGAGGCCGACGACGAACTCGTGCGCCTCGGCACGGCGGGCCGACGCGACCATCTGCTCGTCGGTGGCGTCGGGTCGGCCGTAGACGATGTTCTCGCGGACGGAACGGTGCAGGAGCGAGGTGTCCTGCGTGACCATGCCGATCTGCGCGCGCAGGCTGTCCTGCGTCGCGAGCGCGATGTCCTGCCCGTCGATCAGGATGCGGCCCTTCTCGGTGTCGTAGAAGCGCAGCAGGAGATTGACGATCGTCGACTTGCCCGCGCCCGAGCGGCCGACGAGCCCGATCTTCTCGCCCGGCCGGATGTGCAGGTTGAGGTCGTCGATCACCTGGCCCTTGCCGCCGTACGCGAAGCTCACGTGCTCGAAGCGGATGTCGCCGTGCGCGACGACGAGCGGCTTCGCGTCCGGACGGTCGACCACCGTGTGCGGGCGCGCGATGGTGTTGATGCCGTCCTGCACGGTGCCGATGTTCTCGAACAGCGCCGCCATTTCCCACATCACCCAGTGCGAGATGCCGTTGAGCCGCAGCGCCATCGCCGTCGACGCCGCCACGGCGCCGACGCCGACCTGGCCGAGCGACCATAGCCACAGCGTCGCGCCCGCGGTCGCGCCGATCAGCGCCATCGACAGCGCGTGGTTGACGATCTCGAAGCTGGTGACGAGCCGCATCTGCCGATGCACCGTCCCGAGGAACTCGCGCATGGCGCTTTTCGCGAAACCCGCCTCGCGGCGCGCGTGCGAGAAGAGCTTGACCGTCGCGATGTTCGCGTAGGCGTCGGTGATGCGGCCGGTCATCAGCGAGCGCGCATCCGCCTGCTCGCGCGCGATGCGTCCGAGGCGCGGCACGAAGAACCACAGCGCCGCGACGTAGAGCGCGAGCCAGGCCATGAACGGCAGGATCAGGATCGGGTCGAACTTGCCGAGCACGGCCAGCATCGTCGCGAAGTAGATGACGATGAACGAGACGAGCTCGGTGACGATGATCCAGGTGTCGCGCACCGCGAGCGCGGACTGCATGACCTTGGTCGAGATGCGGCCCGCGAACTCGTCCTGGTAGAAGCCCATGCTCTGGGCGAGCATCATCCGGTGGAAGTTCCAGCGCAGGAGCATCGGGAAATTGCCGGCGATCGCCTGCTGCTTGACCGCGGATTGGAACCCGATCAGCAGGACGCTGCCGGCGAGGACCGCGGCGAGCGTGAGCAGGTGCTCGCGCTCCTGCGTCCACAACTTCGCCGGCTCGATCTTCGCGAGCCAGTCGACGATGTCGCCCAGCATCGCGAACAGGTAGGCCTCGAACACGCCGATCAGGGCCGACAGGATCGTCAGCGCGAAAAGCCACGTCCGCAGTCCCAGGGTCGCGGCCCACAGGAACGCGAAGAAGCCGTGCGGCGGCGTCGCCGGCGGCGCGTCCGGGAACGGATCGACCAGTCGCTCGAAGAAGCGGAACACGGGCAGAATCCTACCCGCCGCGCCGAAATGCGGTCGACCGCCGTGCAACGTCTCCTCGCCTCCGCCGCCTCGATCGCGCTCGCCCTCGCGCTCGGGGTTGCGTTCGCGGCCGACCCGGCGCCGGACGTCGAGGCGCTGAAGCGCGACGCGGCGGCGTCGCGCGACACGCCGCAGAAGGCGGCGGCGCTCGCGGGGCTCGCGAAGCTGAATTGGCAAACCGACCAGGAAGCGGCGCTCAAGTACGCCAACGAGGGCTTGGCGATCGCCGACCGCATCGGCGACGACCGCACGCGCGCGGCGAACCTCAACGCGATCGGCGTGGTGCGTTACCTGCGCGGCGAGTACGACGCCGCGAAGCCGCTGCTCGAGCGCGCGGTCGCGCTGAACGAGGCGACCGGCAACCCGAAGGAAGCCGGGCGCGTGGCGGCAAACCTCGGCCACCTGCATGCCGCGCAAAGCCGCGACGACGACGCGCTCGCGGCGTATCGGCGGGCGGCCGAGTTCGGCGAGCGGGCGGGCGACGACGCCGGGCTCGCGACGGTGAACGACGGCATCGGCAACCTGCTGCACGGGCAGGGTCGCTACCGCGAGGCGATCGCGGCGTTCGAACGCTCGCTCGCGCATGCCGCGAGGGCCGGCGACGAGCAGAGCCGCGCGATCACGCTCAACAACCTCGCGAACAGCCAGCTCGAGTCCGGCGACGCGAAGCAGGCGCTCGCGAACTACCTGGCCGCGGCGGACACGTTCGAGCGGCTCAATCTTCCGCTCTTCCAGGCCCAGGCGTACGCCAACATCGGGCCGATCCTCTTCCGACAGGGCATGAACGACCAGGCGCTCGGCTACCTGGAGCGCGCGCTCGCGATCCAGCGCAAGGCGGGCAATCGCCCGGCCGAAGGCGTCACGCTGCTCAACCTCGGCGTCCTGCAGAACGACGCGGGCAGGCTCGCCGCGGCGATCGTGACCTACGACCAGGCGCGCAAGCTGTTCGCCGAGCTGGGCGACCGCAAGAGCGAGTCGCTCGCGCTGCACAACCTCGGCCGCAGCCACGCCGAGCTCGGCAATCGGGAGGTCGGCATCGGCTATCTCCGCGAGGCGCTCGCGCTGCGCGAGTCGATCGACGACCGGCGCGGCGCGGCGTCGACACGAATAGCGATCGGTGCGGAGCTGGTCGAGACCGGGCGTCCCCAGGCGGGCACCCCGATGCTCGAGGCGGGACTGGCCGAGGCGCGGCGACTCGAAGTGCCCGACCTGGAGGCCGAGGCGCGGCTGCGCCTGTTCGACGCGGCAAAGCGCGCGGGACGACTGTCGCAGGCGATCGTGCAGCTCGAGGCGTACGTCGAGCTCCGCGAGAAGCTCGTGAACGCTTCGGCGCAGGAGAAGGTCGCCGAGATGCAGGCGCGCTTCGAGAGCGAGCGCAGCACCCGCGAGATCCACGCGCTCCAGCAGGACAAGGCGATCCAGGCGCTGGAGCTCGATCAGCGGGCGCTGCAGCGCAACGCGTTCATCGCCGCGTCGCTCCTGCTCGCGGTGCTGGCCGTGGTGTTCGTCAGCCGCTACCGGCTCAAGCGGCGCGCGGAGGCCGTGCTGCGCGACAAGAACCGCGAGCTCGAGGTCGCCCACCGCGAGGTTGCGCTCGAGCGCGACAAGTCCGAGCAGCTGCTGCTCAACGTGCTGCCGCCGGCGATCGCCGTGCGGCTCAAGGACCACGAGGCGACGATCGCCGACCGCTACGGCGAAGCGACGATCCTGTTCGCCGACCTGGTCGAGTTCACGCGGCTTTCGCAACGCATGGACGCCGAGTCGGTCGTGCGCATGCTCAACGACGTGTTCACGCGCTTCGACGCGCTGACCGATCGCTACGGCCTCGAGAAGATCAAGACGATCGGCGACTGCTACATGGCCGTCGGCGGCGTCCCCGAGCGGCGCGACGACCATTGCGCCGCGGTCGCGTCGATGGCGCTCGACATGATCCGCGAGCTCGAGGCGTTCAACGCGGAGCACGGGCACGCGCTCAAGCTGCGCATCGGGATCAACACCGGCGAGGTCGTCGCGGGCGTGATCGGCCGCAAGAAGTTCATCTACGATCTGTGGGGCGACGCGGTCAACATGGCGAGCCGCATGGAGTCGCACGGCGAGCCGAGCCGGATCCAGGTCACGCAGGCGGTCGTCGACGCGATCGGCGACCGCTTCGTGTTCGAGGCGCGCGGTCGGATCGAGGTGAAGGGGCGGGGGACGATGACGACGTATTTCCTGGTCGGGCCGAAGTCGTGAGAAGCGGTCCCAGGCGCTCGCGGCTGTCCACGCAGGACCTGGAAACGCTGCTCGGTGTGACCAACGCGCTGGCCGCGCCGTTCGACCTGATGACGATGCTCGGCGCGGTCGTCGACGCGGCGAAGCAGGTGCTGAAGGCGGACCGCGGGTCGGTGTGGCTGCACGAGCCGTCGACCGACGAGTTGGTGCTGCTGATCGCCACCGGCATCGCGCCGGTGCGCGTGCGCTCGGGCGCGGGCCTGGTCGGCGCGTGCGCGCGCGAGCGGCAGGTCATCAACGTTCCCGACTGCTACGCCGACGCGCGCTTCGACCCGGCGGTCGACCGCGCGACCGGCTACCGGACGCGGTGCATGCTGACTTTGCCGCTCGTCGACCACCACGACCGGCTGGTCGGCGTCATGCAGGTGCTGAACAAGGCAGGCGGCGTCTTCGACGCCGCCGACGAGCAGCTCGCGACGGCGCTCGCCGCGCAGTGCGCGGTCGCGCTGCAGCGCGTGCGCATGACCGAGCAGCTGATCGAGGGCGAGAAGATGCGCCAGGCGCTCGAGATGGCGCGCATCGTCCAGATGAGCACGCTGCCGTCCGCGATGCCGAGCGTCGACGGCTACGAGGTCGCGTGCACGTTCCGGCCGGCCGAGCTGACTGGCGGCGACACCTACGACGTCGCGCTGATCGAGCCGGGCCTGCTGATCGTGCTCGGCGACGCGACCGGCCACGGCATCGCGCCGGCGCTGACGGTCACGCAGATGCAGGCGATGCTGCGCATGGCGTTCCGGCTCGGCGCCGACCTCGACCGCGCGTACGTGCAGGTCAACAACCGCCTCGCGGAGACGCTCGCCGACGACCGCTTCGTCACCGCGTTCATCGGGCTGCTCGACCCGCGCACGCACGAGCTTCGGTTCCACAGCGGTGGGCAGGGGCCGATCTTTCTTTTCCGCGCGGCGGACGGCGCGTTCGAGCGCCACAAGCCGACGTCGTTCCCGCTCGGCGCGATGCCGCTCGCCGCCGCGCGCGCGGCGGTGACGCTCGCGCTCGCGCCGGGCGATCTCCTCGTGCTGCTGTCGGACGGCTTCTACGAGCAGCTCGATGCGTCGGGCCACGAGTTCGGCGAGCACCGCGTCGAGGCGCTGGTGCGGCAGCATCACGGCGACGGCGCCGAAGCGGTGCGCGATTCGATCCTCGCGGCCGTCGTCGCGCACGCGGGCGCGACGCCGCAGGCCGACGACATGACCGCGGTGATCCTGCGGCGCGCCGCGGCGTCGATGTCGCGCATGTTCGCGCGGGATTTCGCCTCCATCGACGCGATGGTGGTCTACAGTGCCGAAGCGTTCGACCGCCTCGCCATCGACCGCTCGCTCCTCGCGACCATCGACTTCGTGGTGGAAGAGTTGTTCACGAACATGGTCAAATACGCGAGGGGAAGCGCTCGCGACGTCCGGATGGACGTATCGGCACTCGCCGGCGGCGTCGAAGTGACGCTGACGGACTACGACGTCGAGCCGTTCGACGTGACGCGCGCCCCCGACGTCGACGTCGGCGCGCCGATCGAGGCGCGTCGTCCCGGCGGGCTCGGGTTGCACCTGATCCGGCGGATGGTCGACGCGATCGAGTACCGGTATTCGGACGCGACGCGCGAGAGCCGGACCACGTTTCGCAAGACCGCCGCGACGGCGCCGCACGATGGCGCGGGCGCGGCGACTGGGGGATAGGGATGCTGTCGATCGATCACGGGCCGGACGGCGCCGTCGTGGCGGCCGGCCGGCTCGACGCCGCGCAGGCGCACGCCGCGCAGGCATTTCTCGACCGGACCACCGGCGTCGTCACGCTGGACTGCCGCGCGCTCGAGTACATCTCCAGCGCCGGCCTCGGCGTCCTGCTCAAGACCCACAAGCGGCTGCTCGGATCCGGCGGCAAGCTCCGGCTGACCGGCGTGGGCCCCCACCTCAAGGACATCTTCACCTACTCCGGATTCGATCAATTGTTCGAAATCGCATGAGTTCCCCCCGAAGCGAACGTCGATCGACGTTCGCCTCCCCCCGACGGGGCAGGCGGGCTCGGGGCGGCCCTTCGCCCGCCCTTCCCGGATGACCGCCAACTTTTCCCCCGGCCCCGGTGTACTTGAGGAGAACGAGGCCGACCAGACCCTGCTGGAGCGTTACCGGCACGGCGACCGCGAGGCGTTCGCGGCGCTCGTGGTGCG
>DATBSV010000430.1:0-1999 GCA_036559685.1 Casimicrobiaceae bacterium | reverse complement strand
GCCCGGCATGATGAACGTGCGCCCGACGTAGCGGCTCTTGACGAAGCCCTCGCGGTAGACGAGGCCGAGGTCGCCGGCGAGCTGCATCGCCTGCGGGCGGCTCGAATCCGGGATCGGGATCACGACGTCGATGTCCTGCGCCTCGGGCATCGCCCGGATGCGCTTCGCGAGCTCGGCGCCCATGTGGATGCGCGACTCGTAGACGCTCGTGCCGTCCATCACGCTGTCGGGGCGCGCGAGGTAGACGAACTCGAAGATGCACGGGACCAGCCGCGAGCGCTCGGCGCACTGGCGGGCGTGCAGCTTGCCGTCGAAGTCGACGAAGATCGCCTCGCCCGGCTCGACGTCGCGCAGCACGCGAAAGCCGCAGGCCTCGAGCGCGACCGACTCCGAGGCGACCATGTGCTCGCGCACCGCGCCGGTGTCGTTGACCCCGACGATCAGCGGCCGGATGCCGAACGGGTCGCGGAACGCGAGCATCCCGTAGCCCGCGATCATCGCGACGACCGCGTACGCGCCGCGGCAGCGCTTGTGGACGCCGGCGACGGCGCGGAAGATCGCGTCGGGGTCGAGCCGGTGGTGCTGCGCGGCGCGCTCGAGCTCGAGCGCGAGCACGTTGAGCAGCACCTCACTATCGCTATTCGTGTTGACGTGGCGGAAGTCGAGCTGGAACAGCTCGCGCTTCAACGACTCGCTGTTGGTCAGGTTGCCGTTGTGGCCGAGCGTGACGCCGAACGGCGCGTTGACGTAGAACGGCTGGGTCTCGAGGTCGGAGAACGCGTTGCCCGCGGTCGGGTAGCGGCAGTGCCCGATGCCCGCGCGGCCGGTCAGGTCGCGCATGTTGCGCGTGCGGAACACGTCGCGCACGTAGCCCTGTCCCTTGTACATGTGGAACACGTTGCCTTCGCTCGTGACGATGCCGGCCGCATCCTGCCCGCGGTGCTGCAGGAGCATCAGGCCGTCGTAGAGCAGCTGGTTGACCGGCGCCTGCGAGACGGCGCCGACGAGTCCGCACATGGAAGGGTTGGGGACCTAGGTGGTTTTCGGAGGTGCCGGCGCGACGGGCGCGTTCCCGGCAGCGGAGAAGTCGAGGCGCTCGGCCCAGTCGTGGGGCAGCCAAGGGCGAAGCGCCAGGGCCGCCGACGCGAGGGTCGGCGCGATGTACGCATTCTGCCACCACTCGCGCTGCGCCAATCCGGTCGCCCCCGCCACGAGCGCGAACGCGATCATGAGCGCGAGCCCGCGCACGAGGCCGAACGTCGCGCCGAGCGTTGCGTCGACGAAGCCCAGGCCCGCCTTTTTCACGACCGCGCGCAGCGGCCACGCGATCAGCGCGCCGACCAGGATCGCCGCGAGGAAGATGCCGGCGAACGCGATCACGTAGCGCAGCCACGGCGCGTTCGGCGTATCGGGCAGGAACGCGCCGACGGTCGGCGCGAACCCGATCGCCGCGACGAAGCCGACGATCCACGCGACCGTGCCGATCAGCGAGCGGATGATGCCGCGCGCCCACGCGAACAGGACCGACAGGAGCAACACGAGGAGCGCGGCGATGTCGAGGGCGGTCACAAGCCGGCGGCCTGATCCGGCGCCGCTACTTGGCCGGCACCACGATGCCGGCGTGGCCCTCGGCCTTGAGCTTGTCGCGCGCGGCCCCGGCGGCGTCGCGCGTCGGGTAGCCGCCGACGCGCACGCGCCAGAGCGTGCCGCGGCTGGTCGTGATGGTCTCGGTGTACGCCGGGTAGCCCGCGCGCGTGAGCTTGCCCGAGAGCGCGTTCGCGCCCTTGTCGTCCGAGAACGCCGCGAGCTGCACGACGAAGCCTTCGCGCGCTGTCTCGGCCGGGGCGGACGCGGGCGCGGTGGCCGCCGCGGTTGCCTGGCCGGGCGCCGCGGCCTTCGCGGGCTCCGGCGCCTTCGCAGGCGCCTTGGCCGCGGCGGGTGCCTTGGCCGGCGGCGTCATCACCGATTTCTCGGCGTCGGCGACCGACTTGCGCGGTGC
>DATBSV010000429.1:0-2146 GCA_036559685.1 Casimicrobiaceae bacterium | reverse complement strand
CGGCGTCGTCGACGGGACGATGACCGTCGGCGACCTCGTGCTGGTCAACGCGTTCATGATCCAGCTCTACATCCCGCTCAACTTCCTCGGCGTCATCTACCGCGAGATCCGGCAGGCGATCGCCGACATGGAGCGGCTGTTCGCGCTGATCGACGAGCATGCCGAGGTGCGCGATGCCCCCGGCGCGCCTGCGTTGGTCGTCACGGGCGGCGAGGTCCGCTTCGAGAACGTGAGCTTCGCCTACGAGCCCGACCGCAAGATCCTCGAGCATGTGTCGTTCGCGATCCCGGCCGGGCGCACGGTGGCGGTCGTCGGACCCTCGGGATCGGGCAAGTCGACGCTCGCGCGCCTCCTGTTCCGGTTCTACGACGTGACCGGCGGGCGCATCACGATCGACGGCCAGGACATCCGCGCCGTGCAGCAGGCCTCGGTGCGCGCGGCGATCGGCATCGTCCCGCAGGACACGGTGCTGTTCAACGACACGATCGAGTACAACATCGCGTACGGCCGCCCGGGCGCGACGCAGGACGAGATCCACGCCGCCGCGCGCCTCGCGCAGATCCACGCGTTCGTCACCTCGCTCCCGCAGGGCTACCAGACGCCGGTCGGGGAGCGGGGCCTCAAGCTCTCCGGCGGCGAGAAGCAGCGCGTCGCGATCGCGCGCGCGATCCTCAAGGAGCCGGCGATCCTCGTGTTCGACGAGGCGACCTCGGCGCTCGACTCGCGGAACGAGAAGGCGATCCAGGCCGAACTCGCGGCGATCGCGCGCGACCGCACGGCGCTGACCATCGCGCACCGGCTGTCGACCATCGTCGACGCCGACGAGATCCTGGTCCTCGAGGGCGGGCGGATCGTCGAGCGAGGCCGCCACGCGGCGCTGGTCGCCGCCGGGGGGCCCTACAGCCGGATGTGGCGGCTCCAGCAGGACGAGGCCCGGGTCGAGGCCGAACGTCGGGAGGTCGAGCCGGACGCCGCCGAGGCCTCCGAACCCGCCTTGGGGCATGCCAAAGGCGCCGGGGAGGCGGTCCGGCCGACGGCCGACTGACGGACGGACGCTATTTCTGGCGGCTGAGGGAACGGCTGCGCCCGCCGGGGGTCGCATCCGGGTCCCCCTGGCACCATCCGTGCTTTTCCCAGGATCGTGAAGGCGGGAATCCCGACGACTTGTCCGTGGCCGTCCGACGAAGGGGTTGGAGAGGCCGCCCAACCGATGGTATAAAGCCGCAGCCCTTGAAGGCCGATATGACAAGGTTCGCCCGACTCTTTGTTTTCATGGCCATTCTGGCCACCCCCGGCTTCGCGGCCGCGGGGTCCGAGTCGCTCGACCCGGCGAAGCTCAAGCTCGGCAGCGCCAACGCGCTCATCTACGACCCGGCGACGCGCCAGTTCATCTACGAGAAGGGTGCCGACGAGGTGACGCCGATCGCGTCGGTCACCAAGCTCATGACGGCGATGGTCGTCCTCGACGCGAACCTGCCGCTCGACGAGCCGCTCGACGTCGACATGGGCGACCTCGACATGATCAAGGGATCGAGCTCGCGCCTGTCGATGGGCGTCGAGCTGCCGCGCCGCGAGATGCTGCGCCTCGCATTGATGTCGTCGGAGAACCGCGCCGCTTCCGCGCTCGCGCGCCACTATCCGGGCGGGACGCCCGCATTCGTCGCCGCGATGAACGCGAAGGCGCGCGCGCTCGGCATGACCCGCACCCATTTCGACGATTCGACCGGCCTCTCGCCGTCGAACGTCTCGACTGCGCGCGACCTCGCGAGGATGGTCGAGGCCGCGGCGAGCTATCCGCTGATCCGCGAGTTCTCGGTCACGCCGTCGCACGTCGTCGAGGTGCAGCCGACCGGGCGCGTGCTGGGCTTCCACAACAGCAACGGTCTCGTGAACGCGGGCCATTGGGACATCCAGCTGCAGAAGACCGGCTACATCCGCGAGGCGGGCCGCTGCGTCGTGATGCTGGCGCAGGTCGCGAGCAAGCCGATCGTGATCGTGCTGCTCGATTCGGTCGGCAAATACACGCGCATGGCGGATGCGACGCGCGTCAAGCACTGGCTCGAGACGGGCCAGGGCCTGCCGGTCGCGAAGGCGACGATCGTCGCCGCCGGCAAGACGCGCAAGCCCGGCAAGGTCGTCTCCGGCC
>DATBSV010000428.1:0-2760 GCA_036559685.1 Casimicrobiaceae bacterium | reverse complement strand
GCCCGCGCTCGCGCAGGAAGCCCCGGATGCGCTGGTCAAGCGCGTCTCGCAGGAGGTGCTGCAGGTCATCAAAGCCGATCCCAAGGTGCAGGCCGGCGACCAGGCCCGCATCCGCGAGGTGATCGAGTCCAAGCTGGTCCAGCACTTCGACTTCCTGCGCATGACCTCGCTCGCGATGGGCCGCAACTGGGCGAAGGCGACGCCCGAGCAGCAGAAGCGCCTCGCCGACGAGTTCAAGTCGCTGCTGGTACGCACCTACTCGAACGCGCTGATCCAGTACCGCAACCAGGAGATCGACTACAAGCCGCTGCGGGCCGACGCGAACGCGACCGAGGTGAACGTCCGCACCGAGGTGATCCGCCCCGGGCAGTCGGCGGTGCCGATCGACTACGCGATGACCAAGACGCCGAGCGGCTGGAAGGCCTACGACGTCGTGGTCGGCGGCGTGTCGCTCGTCACCAACTACCGCGACGAGTTCAACGAGCAGATCCGGCAGGGCGGCGTCGACGGGCTGATCAACTCGCTCGCCGCGCGCAACAAGGGCGGCGGCGCGAAGTGAATCATGCGGCACCCGCGTCGGGCTTCGCTGCCGCCGACGACGGCGAGCGCTGGACCTACGCCGGCACGCTGACGTTCGAGAACGCGGAAGCGGTGCTCGAGGCGGCGCACGCGCTTCCGCTGCCCAAGCGCGGCGTCGCCGACCTCGGCGGCCTGGCGCACGTCGACTCGGCCGCGCTCGCGGTCATGCTTGCGCTCAAGCGCCGCGCCGAAGGCGAGGGCGCGCCGCTCGCGTTCGCGTCGGTTCCGGACACCCTCGTCTCGCTCGCTCGCGTCTACGGCGTCGACGCGCTGGTCGGCGTCTAGGAGCCGTCGATGACGGCGGCGGTCGACATCGCCGGGCTGTCGCGCCGGTACGGCCGCGTCCAGGCGCTCGAGAACGTCGATCTCGCGGTCCAGCCGGGCGAGTTCTTCGGCCTGCTCGGTCCCAACGGCGCCGGCAAGACGACGCTGATCTCGATCCTCGCGGGCCTCGTGCGCGCCGACCAGGGGCAGGTGCGCGTCCTGGGCCACGATGTCGTGACCGACTACCGCGCCGCGCGGCGCGCGCTCGGCGTCGTGCCGCAGGAGCTCGTGTTCGACCCGTTCTTCACCGTGCGCGAGACGCTGCGCATCCAGTCGGGCTACTTCGGGCTGCGGCGCAACGACGACTGGATCGACGAGATCCTGCACCACCTCGACCTCAAGTCGAAGGCGGACGCCAACATGCGCTCGCTGTCGGGCGGGATGAAGCGGCGCGTGCTGGTCGGCCAGGCGCTGGTCCACCGCCCGCCGGTGATCGTGCTCGACGAGCCGACGGCCGGCGTCGACGTCGAGCTGCGCCAGAGCCTGTGGGCGTTCATCCGCAAGCTCAACGGCGACGGCCACACCGTGATCCTCACGACGCACTACCTGGAGGAGGCCGAGGCGCTGTGCGGGCGCATCGCGATGCTGAAGGCGGGCAAGGTCGTCGCGCTCGACACCAAGCAGGCGTTGCTGTCGCGCTACTCGGGCCTCACGGTGCGGCTGGTTGCGTCCGACATCCCGCCGTCGTGGAAGGACCGGCTGCTGCGCCGGACCGGCGACGTCTGGCACCTCGGCATCGAGTCGCCGTCCGAGCTCGAGCCGCTGCTCGCGGCGATGCGCCTGGCGAACCTGCCGGTGCAGGAGCTCACGCTCGACGAGGCGGACCTCGAGCAGGTGTTCCTGCACATCATGCAGTCGGGCGCGGCGACGGCGCCGGGGCCGAGGGTGCGCGTGAAGGCGCTGCAATGACCGCGCTAGTCCAGCCGATCGCGAGCGGCGGAGGCGCGTGGACGCTGTTCCGCAAGGAGGTGCTGCGCTTCTGGAAGGTGAGCTTCCAGACCATCGCCGCGCCGGTGCTGACCGCGCTCCTGTACCTGCTGATCTTCTCGCACGTGCTCGAGTCGCACGTCGCGGTGTTCGGCGGGAAGGTGCGCTACACCGAATTCCTCGTCCCGGGACTCGTGATGATGTCGGTGCTGCAGAACAGCTTCGCGAACTCGAGCTCGTCGCTGATCCAGTCGAAGATCACCGGGAACCTCGTGTTCGTGCTGCTCGCGCCGCTTTCGCCGGCGGGCTTCTTCGCATCCTACGTGGCCGGCGCCATGGTGCGCGGCATCGTCGTGGGCCTCGGCGTGTTCGCCGTGACCCTCGCGTTCGCGCCCGGGCTCCTCATGCCCGCGCATCCCGCGTGGGTGATCGCGTTCGCGCTGCTCGGCAGCGCGATCCTCGGCACGCTCGGCCTCATCGCCGGCATCTGGGCCGACAAGTTCGACCAGCTCGCGGCGTTCCAGAACTTCATCATCGTGCCGCTCACGTTCCTGTCGGGCGTCTTCTACTCGATCCACTCGCTGCCGCCGATGTGGCAGGTCGCGTCGCACTTCAATCCGTTCTTCTACATGATCGACGGCTTCCGCTACGGCTTCTTCGGCCTCGCCGACGTGGCGCCCGAGGCGAGCCTCGCAGTCGTCGGCGCGTTCGCGTGCATGCTCGCCATCCTCGCGCTTGGGTTGATCAGCCGCGGCTGGAAGCTCCGCCCCTGACCATGGTCACCGCCGATTCGATCCGCGCGTCGATCGTCGCGCACATGCCGTGCGAGCACGTCGCCGTCGAGGGCGACGGCCGCCACTGGTCGGCGCTCGTCGTCTCGCACGCGTTCGACGGCCTCTCTCGCGTCGCGCGCCACCAGCGCGTCTACGC
>DATBSV010000427.1:0-19142 GCA_036559685.1 Casimicrobiaceae bacterium | reverse complement strand
TCGTATCGACCGAGGTTCACGTGAGCAGGATCACCGAGCGCGCCCGCCGGGCCGCCCCAAGGGCGCGCTGCCCCCTGGGGGGAAGCGAACGGAGCGCAGCGGAGTTTGCTTCGGGGGGGTCATTTGTAACGGGTGTCGATTTCCCAGACCGACTTCTGAACCAGGCGCTGCATCATCGTGTCGAGGCCGACGCCGCCCTTCTGGCCCTGCGACACGCCGAGCACCGAGCTCGACTGCGCGCCGATCTCCATCTTCTCCTCGGTGTAGCCGGTCGCGACCTGCTCGGTCGTCTCGGCGTTGATGATCTTGTAGCGCATGCCGACGATCCACACGCTGGTCGCCTCGTTGGTCTGCACCGAGCCGACCGCCTGGCCGCCCACGGCGCCGGCGCGCGCGCCGCCCCACGATCCCGAGAATGCGCCGAGCGTGCTCGCGATGTTGCCGATCGCGCGGCCGTCGAAGCCCTGCTGCGCCTGCGCGATCTGCTCGGTCTTCAGGATGTCGAACTTGACGACGTACTTGGTGGTCTTGAGCTTGCCCATGCGCAGGAACTTGCGCGCCTGGTCGGGATCGCCGAGGTTGTAGGCGAGCTCGAACTCGCGCAGCGCGGCGCCGAGGTTGCTGCGCTCGAGCACCTGGAAGTTCGCGTTGGTGAGCTCGACCTCGGCGAAGTCGGCGATGTTGTTGGGCGTGATCTTCTGCGTGAACGCGACGTTGCTGCTCTTGATCTCGCCGGGGATCACGACCAGCGCCGGCCCCTTCTTGTTCCGGTTCGGGTACTCGATCGACTGGTAGAGCGCCTGGTCGGCCGACTGGTTGGCCTGCTGCGAGGTGCGGCTGCCCGCCGTGGGCGACGGGTTGCCGAACGTGGGCTGCGCGAGCGCGGTCGACGCGCCGAGCGCGAGCGCCGCGATCGTTGCCGCGGCGAGCGAAAGACGGGACGGGGTCATGTCGGGTTCCTTCCTGCGGTAGGCGAGCGTCACTTCTTCTTCGGGGCCACCGGCGCGCCGAGCCCGGCGTTGCGACAGTAATCGGAATAAAGCTTGGCGACGACGACGTCGGCCTGTTCCTCGACGAGCGTCTGCGCCATGCGGCCGACATCGGCGCCGGCGTACGACTCGGCGCGGGCATCGGCGCTCGATACGGGACGCCCGTCGCTGCCGGCGAGCGTGAAGCCCATCGTGATCGATACCTGGTTGACGGCCATCACCCGGTTCGCCGACGCCTGCGAGCGGATGAGCCCGCGCAGCACGAAGCTCGCGCCGAGCCGCTTCTGCGCCGAAAGCGCGGCATCCGGGTCGTTGCGCATCACGGCGTCGACCTCGGCCTGCGCGATCTGGCGGCGAATCTCCTCGGGCGTGAAGGTGCGAAGGCCGAGCGAGCGCAGGCGGCGATTGATCGCCTCGTAGTGCGGCCCATAGTTCTGCTGCTGCGCGACGAGATAGCCGTCCGAGCGCTCCTCGCCGATCACGACCATGATCTTCTTGTTCTTGAGGTCGGCACGGCACGGCGTCGAGAGCTGCACGGCGATGCGGTTCTCGCGCGCCTCGCGCTCGGCCTTCTCCTCGTCCGGCTGCTCGCTGAACTTGAATCCCTGTGCAAACGCCGGCGCGACGGCGAGCGCGGCGGCGAGCGCGAGGGCGGCGACGTGGGCGAGGACGGGGCGCATGGCGGGCAGCCGGCAAGCCTAGCGCAACGAGGGGGCGAAATCCACCGCGCGCCGGGGCGACGATTCGCCCCGCGCGCGACACATCCGGTGTCCTACAACCGCATGCCCGACTGCTGCGCCTCGGCGACGAGCTTCGCGGCGACGTCGGGCGTGATCGCTCCGACGTCGTCCTGGTACTTGAGCAGCACGCCGATCGTGTCGGCGACGGTCGCCGGGTCGAGCGCGATGCGGTCGAGCGCCACGAGCGCTTCGGCCCAGTCGAGCGTCTCGGCGACGCCGGGCGCCTTGAACAGGTCGTGCGTACGGAGCGCCTGCGTGAACGCGACGATCTCGCGCGCGAGCGACTCGGGCGCGCGCGGGCACTTGCGGCGCACGATCGAAAGCTCGCGCACCGCGTCGGGAAAGTCGACCCAGTGGTACAGGCAACGCCGCTTGATCGCGTCGTGGATCTCGCGCGTGCGATTCGACGTGATGATCACCGCCGGCGGATGCACGGCGCGGATCGGTCCGAGCTCGGGGATCGTCACCTGGTACTCGGCCAGCACCTCGAGGAGATACGCCTCGAACGGCTCGTCGGCCCGGTCGAGCTCGTCGATCAGGAGCACGGGCGCGATGCCGTCGTGCGGCGCGAGCGCCTCGAGGATCGGCCGTCGCAGCAGGAACCGCGTCGTGAAGATGTCGTGCGCGAGGTCGTCGCGCACGACGTGGCCACCCGCTTCCGCGAGGCGGATCTCGATCATCTGCCGAGGGTAGTTCCACTCGTAGACCGCCGACGACGTATCGAGGCCTTCGTAGCACTGCAGGCGGATGAGCCGCCGGTTCTGCGCGGCGGCGAGCACCTTCGCGACCTCGGTCTTGCCGACGCCCGCCTCGCCTTCGAGAAACAGCGGCCGGCCGAGCTTGAGGGACAGGAACACCGCGGTCGCGAGGCGTCGATCCGAGACGTAATCCTGCGATGCGAGCAGGTCGAGCGTCGCGTCGACCGAGGCCGGCGGAGGCAGCGGGGCGTGGGGGGCGTTCATGCGGGAGGCAGGCGAAACGATGCAAGCATACCAATGCCGCGGTCGCGCCGAGCTGCCGTCGTCGACCGTCGCACGCGTCGCTACTCGACTAACGCTTCGGCGCGAAGCCGCAGCGAGGACGGCAACTCGAGCTTGAGCGAGCGGAGCGTCGCGACGTTGACGACCAGGCCAAACGTCGTGGGCTGCTTCACCGGCAGGTCCGCGGGCTTCGCACCCTTCAGGATGCGCCCGGCGTACTCGCCGGCCTCGCGGTAGGCGCCGGCAAGGCTACCGCCGTAGCTCATCATCCCGCCCGCCTCGACATAATCGCGCTGGTCGTAGATCGCGGGCAGGCGATGCCGGGCCGCCAGTGCGACGAGCTCGCGTCGCGCGCCGGTGAATCCCGGGCTGCCTGCCACAATCACCGCCGCCGCCCCGTCCTTGACGAGGCCATCGAACGCCGCCGCGAGACCTTGCGGGCCCTGCACGCGCGCGACGACCAGGCGATTCCCCCGTGCCGAAGCCGCCGTCTGCGCGTCGGCCCTCTCGTCCTCGGACGTGGGAAACGACGTATCCAACAGGAAACCGACCACGGTCGCCTTCGGCACGAGCTCGCGTAGGAGCTCGTACCGCTTTCCGCCGAGCAGCCCGCCACCGAAGAAGGTGACGCCGGTGACGTTCGCGCCGGGTCGCGCGAGCGTCGCGACCAACCCGCGACGCACCGGATCGTCGGCCGTCACGAACACGATCGGCACCGACGACGTCTTCGCCTTCAGCGCGGTCGCGGCCTGGCTGTTGCACACGATCACGGCGACGCGGCGCGCGATCAGCGCGTCGGCGAGCGCGGGCAGCCGCTCCAGCCGGTCGTCCGCCCAGCGATAGTCGATGACGACGTTGCGTCCTTCGACGTAGCCCGTGTCGCCGAGACCCTCCCGGAGGGCCGCGACCACGTGGCTGAAACCGGCGGACGAGGTCGTGCGCAGGAACCCCACCACGGGCAATGGCGCGGCCTGCGCACGCGCGAGCGACGGCGCGACCCACGCGGTCGCGGCCAGGCGCGCTACGAAGCGACGACGATCCACCGTCCCTCCCCGGCGGAACGGCGAGGGAACCTGCCCGCTCGACCGGCCGCGTGATTCCTGCCTCAGTGCGCGACGTCCACCGCTCGCGCCGCCATCACCGAGACAAGGTGCGCGCGGTACGCCGCCGAGCCGTGCAGGTCGGTATTGAGACCATGCGCATCGACCTTGACGCCTTTCGCCGCGGAAGCCGACCAATTCTTCGACAGCGCATCCTCGATCGGCTTGCAGCGGAACGGCTTCGGCGCCGCGCCGGTCACCGCGACGCGCACGCCGTGCGCCGTCTGCGCGACGAACACGCCGACCAGCGCGAATCGCGACGCCGGGTTCGGGAACTTCGCGTACGACGCTTTCTTCGGCAGCGGGAAGCTCACCGACACGATGACCTCGTCGTTCGCGAGCGCGGTCTCGTACATGCCGGTGAAGAACGCGTCGGCGCCGATCTTGCGCTTGTTCGTGACCACCGTCGCGTCGAGCGCGAGCACCGCCGCCGGCCAGTCGGCGGCGGGATCGGCATTGGCGATCGAGCCGCCGATCGTGCCCATGTTGCGCACCTGACGATCGCCGATGCCCTCGGCGAGGTGCGCGAGCGCCGGAATGGCCCCCTTGACGACGTCGGAGGCCGCGACCTCGGCGTGGCGCGTCATCGCGCCGATGACGAGATGGTCGCCTTCCTTGCGTATCCCCTTGAGCTCGGCGACATGCGCCAGGTCGACGACGTGGCCGGGCTGCGCGAGGCGCAGCTTCATCGCCGCGACGAGGCTCTGCCCGCCCGCGAGCGCCTTGCCGCCGGTCTTGCCGAGCATGGCCGCCGCGTCCGCGACCGACTTCGCACGATGCAGTTCGAACGAGTACATGGTAGCTGTCTCCGTCAGGCGTGCTTGGCGGCCTGGATCGCCGACCAGACGCGGTGCGGCGACGCGGGCATGTCGAAATGCTTGACGCCGGTGGACGCGAGCGCGTCCATCACGGCGTTCATCAGCGCGGCGGGCGCGCCGATCGCGCCGGCCTCGCCGCAGCCCTTCGCGCCGAGAGGATTGTGCGTGCACGGCGTGACCTTCGTGCCGACCTTGAAGTCCGGCAGGTCGTCGGCGCGCGGCAGCGCGTAATCCATCAGGCTGCCGGTCAGGAGCTGCCCGCTCTTCGGGTCGTACACGCAACCCTCGAGCAACGCCTGGCCGATGCCCTGCGCGACGCCGCCGTGCACCTGCCCTTCGACGATCATCGGGTTGATGATGTTGCCGAAGTCGTCGCACGCCGCGAACTGCACGACGCGCACGACGCCGGTGTCGGGGTCGATCTCCACCTCGCAGATGTGCGTGCCCGCCGGGAACGTGAAGTTGGTCGGGTCGTAGAACGCCGTCTCGTTGAGGCCAGGCTCGAGCTTGTCGAGCGGGTAGTTGTGCGGCACGTACGCGGTGAGCGCCACCTCGCCGAACGACTTGCTGCGATCCGTCCCCGCCACGGTGAACTTGCCGTCCTTGAACTCGATGTCGCCCTCGGCGGCCTCGAGGAGGTGCGCCGCGATCTTCTTGCCCTTCGCGACGATCTTGTCGATCGCCTTCACGATCGCGGTCCCGCCGACCGAAAGCGACCGCGAGCCGTAGGTCCCCATGCCGAACAGCACGCGGCCGGTATCGCCGTGCACGATGTCGACGTTCTCGACCGGGATGCCGAGCCGCGACGCGACGACTTGCGCGAACGTGGTCTCGTGGCCCTGGCCGTGGCTGTGCGAGCCGGTGAACACCGTCACGCTGCCGGTCGGGTGCACGCGAACTTCGCCGGCCTCGAACAATCCCGCCCGCGCGCCGAGCGCGCCCGCGACGTTCGACGGCGCGATGCCGCACGCCTCGATGTACGAGGCGTAGCCGATGCCGCGCAGCTTGCCGTGCTTCGCGGCCTCCGCCTTGCGCGACGGGAAGCCCTTCACGTCGGCCATCCTGATGGCTTCGTCGAGCGTGGCGTCGTAGCCGCCGGTGTCGTAGAGCAGCGCGACCGGTGTCTGGTACGGGAACGTCCGGATGAAGTTGCGCCGGCGCAGGTCGTCCTGCGGAAGGTTCATCTCCTGCGCCGCCTGGTGCACGATGCGCTCGACGACGTAGGTCGCCTCGGGGCGGCCCGCGCCGCGGTACGCGTCGACCGGCGCGGTGTTCGTGAACGCCGCCGTCACCTCGGCGTAGATCACCGGCGTCGTGTACTGGCCGGCGAGCAGCGTCGCGTACAGGATCGTCGGGATGCACGACGCGAACGTCGACAGGTAGGCGCCCATCGCCGCGATCGTGTGGACGCGCAGCGCGAGGAACTTCCCGTCCTTGTCGAGCGCGAGCTCGGCGTGCGTGACGTGGTCGCGGCCGTGCGCATCGGACAGGAACGACTCGCTGCGCTCGCACACCCACTTGATCGGGCGGTTGACGCGCTTGCTCGCCCAGACCATCGCGGTCTCTTCCGAGTACAGGTAGATCTTCGAGCCGAAGCCGCCCCCGACGTCGGGCGCGATCACGCGCAGCTTGTGTTCGGGCAGGCCCAGCACGAACGCGCACATCAGCAGCCGCTCGACGTGCGGGTTTTGCGTCGTCGTGTAGAGCGTGTAGCTGTCGTCCGCGCGGTTGTACGACGCGACCGCGGCGCGCGGCTCGATTGCGTTGGGGACGAGCCTGTTGTTGACGATGTCGATCTTCGTGACGTGCGCGGCCTTCGCGAATGCGGCGTCGACCGCCGCCTTGTCGCCGAGCGCCCACGTGTAGCACTTGTTGCCGGGCGCCTCGTCGTGGACCTGCGGCGCGCCGGGCTTGAGCGCGTCGGCGGGATTCACGACCGCCGGCAGCACCTCGTAGTCGACCTCGATCAGCTCGGCGGCGTCCTTCGCCTGGTTCGCGGTCTCCGCGATCACCAGCGCGACATGGTCGCCGACGTAGCGCACCTTGCCCTTGGCGAGCACCCAGTGCGGCGGCTCCTTCATCGGCGTGCCGTCGACGCTGGTGATGAGCCAGCCGCAGGGCAGCCCGTTCACGCCTTCGAGGTCGGCGCCCGTGTAGATCGCCACGACGCCCGGCGCGGCCTTCGCCTTCGCCGTGTCGGTCTTGCGGATGCGCGCATGGGCGTGCGGCGATCGCAGGAAGACCGCGTGGACCTGGTTCGGCTGGTTGACGTCGTCGGTGAACTGGCCGGCGCCGGTGAGGAAGCGGACATCCTCCTTGCGCCTGACCGACTTGCCGATCACTTCGTTGTCGCTCGCGCCCATGGCGTCCTCATTTCCCCATCGCGGCGGCGCCCTGCTTCACCGCCTTGACGATGTTGTGGTAGCCGGTGCACCGGCACAGGTTGCCCTCGAGCTCCTCGCGGATCTTGTCCTCCGACGCCTTGGGGTGCCGGTTCACGAGGTCGACCGCGCTCATCACCATGCCGGTCGTGCAGAACCCGCACTGGAGGCCGTGGCAGTCCTTGAACGCGGCCTGCATCGGGTGCATGGTGCCGTCGGCCGCGGCGAGCCCTTCGATCGTGACGATCTTGGCGCCGTCGACCTGCGCGGCGAGCACGTTGCAGGCTTTCACGGCGTGGTTGTCGACGTGCACGGTGCACGCGCCGCACTGCGCGGTGTCGCAGCCGACGTGCGTGCCGGTGAGTCCCAGGTGGTTGCGCAACAGCTCGACCAGCAGCGTCCTCGGGTCGACCGTGGTGTGGACGGCCTTGCCGTTGACGGTCAGCGAAAGCGTGACGGCCACGTGCTCCTCCTTCGGTGGGCTTGCGAAGCGGAAGGGCCGGTCTAAAGGCCGGCGTCGAACGCCAACTATACTGCGGCCGCCCGCGCGCCGGCAACGGAGCGCGGGCCCGCTACAGGTTGGCGATGTAGTTCGCGAGGTCGATGATGTCCTCGTCCGTCAGCGTGCGCGCCACCGCGGTCATGTTCCCCGCGTCGTTGGTGCGGGTGCGGTCCTTGAACGCCCGGAGCTGCTTGACGATGTAGTCGTAATGCTGCCCGGCCACGCGCGGGATCTCGTTCTGGCCCGAGAACCCGCCGAGGTGGCACATCGGGCACAGGACCTCGTCGGTCTTCTTCGCGCCGCGCGCGACGCGCGCCGCATCGGCCTTGAAGCCGTTCGGCTTGGGCTTCTGCGCGGCGAAGTACTGCGAGAGCTCGGTGACCTCGTCGCGCGTGAGCCCCTCGGCCATCGGGCTCATCACAGGGTCCTTGCGGCGGCCTTCCTGGAAATCCCGGAGCTGCAAGTAGAGATAGCGGAACGTCTGGCCGGCGAGGATCGGGAAGTCGCCGACCGTCGAGTTGCCCTCCGGACCGTGGCAGGCCGCGCACTGCTCGGCCTTGGCGGGCGCCTTGGGGGATTGTGCCGCCGCGTCCAGCGCGACGACGACGACGAGGCCGACCAGTGCGGCGAGGATTCGCATACGGAGCCTTCGAGCATGCGGGACGGCCCGCCGCCAATCGTTCAAACAAAAGGAGGCGCGTCAGCGACGCGCCTCCCGAGGTGCGAGTACGGCCCTACAGCGAGAACACGAAGATGCTGTTGCCGCGCTTGGCGTCGATCTGGTTGTTGCCGCCCGCAGCGACCGCGACGTACTGCTTGCCGTTGATCGTGTAGGTGACGGCGGGCGCATTGACGCCGGCGCCGCACTGATACTTCCACAGTTCCTTGCCCGTCGCGGCGTCGTACGCCTTGAACCAGCCGTTCGCCTCGCCGTTGAAGACGAGGCCGCCCGCCGTGGCGAGCACGCCGCCGATCAGCGGCTGCGGCGTCTTCACGCCCCACGCGACCTTGCCGGTGTCGAGGTTGACCGCGACGAGACGTCCCCACTGCTCCTCGCCCGGGATGGTCTTGAACGCGCCGCCGAGCCACAGCTTGCCGCCCGGGTACTGGGACGCCTCGACGTGGTAGGTCATCGGCTGGTGCAGGTTCGCGGCGTAAGCGAGGCGCAGCGTCGGATTGACCGCCATCGGGCTCCACTCGACGCCGCCGTTCGCGCCGGGCAGCATGCGCGCGCCCTGCGCCGTCGGCAGCACCCACATGTTCTCCTGCGGGATCATCGCCTCGGAGAAACGGATCAGTCGGCCGTTCCCGCGGTCGTGCACGTAGATGTGGCCGGTCTTGCCGCCGTGGATCACGGCATCGACCATCTTCCCGTTCTCGCGGACCTGCGTGAGGATCGGCGGGCTGACGGCGTCCAGGTCCCACACGTCGTGCGCGATGTACTGGAAGTGCCACTTGTACGAGCCGCGGTCGAGGTCGACCGCGACCATCGAGTTGGTGTACAGGTTGTCGCCCGGGCGCTCGGCGCCATAGAGGTCGGGCGACGGATTGCCCGCGACGAAGAACACCGTGCGCGTCTTGAGGTCGATCGCCGGCGTCATCCACACGCCGCCGCCGAGCGTCTTGTAGAAATCGCCGCCCTTCTCCGCGAGCTGCCGCTTCTCGGCCGCGATGTCGCGCAGCATGTTGCGGCCGGTCGCGTCGTTGACCGCCCACACGCCTTCGTGCCCGGTGTCCGGGATCGAGTAGAACGTCCACAGGAGCTTCCCGTCGTTCGCGTCGAACGCCTTCAGGAAGCCGCGCACGCCGTACTCGCCGCCGTTGGTGCCGATCAGCACCTTGCCGTCGACGTACGCGGGGGCCATCGTCTCCGAGTAGCCCTTTTCCGGATCGCCGATCTGCGTCGACCACAGGAGCGCGCCGGTCTTCGCGTCGAGCGAGACGAGCTTCGCGTCGAGCGTGCCCATGAACAGGCGCCCGCCGCCGATCGCGACTCCGCGGTTGTTGGGGCCGCAGCAGAACGTCGTGACCGGCCCCATCTTGTGCTTGTAGTGCCAGAACTCCTCGCCGGTCGTCGCGTCGATCGCGTGGACGTGGTTGTACGACGTGGTCAGGAACATGACCCCGTCGACGACGATCGGCGCGGTCTCCATCGATTCGAGCACCTGCGTCTGGAACACGAACGCGGGACGCAGGCTCTTGACGTTTTCCTTGGTGATCTGCTTCGACGGCGCGTAGCGCGTCTGCTCGTAGCTGCCGTTCGAATGCAGCCACGCATTCGCATTGGCGCCCGCGGTGTTCAGCGCGGTCTGCGAAACCGAGATGTCCTTCTGCAAGTCGCGCTTCTTGGTGGTCGCGCCGCCCTGGATCTCCTGCGCGAGCGCTGTCGACGCGAACGCGAGCGCGAACGCGAGCGCCACGGCCTCTCTTGACTGGAATCGAATGTCCATCGCTCCCCTCCGTAGGTCTTCGATTTGCCGCCCGCGGCGCGTCCATGCGCGCTCGCCGGCAACCGTCGTACGTTATAGTCCCGCGCGGTCCCGCTTGTAAACCACAGTTTCGACCGTTTTCGATCGCGTCGTTGTGCGTCGCACAAAGCGCGGCATGGAGAAGCGATGAACCGCTGCCTCGGGGTGCCGATTCGCTTGTTCGCCCTCGCGCTGGCATGCCAAGCCGGGGTTTATACCGAACCTGCGGCCGGGCAGGCGACGTCGAACGAGTCGGTCAACGCTCGCCTGCTGGTTTCCGCGCGTACCGGCGACGGTGCCGGCGTCCAGCGCGCGCTCGCCGACGGCGCGGCCGTCGATTCGCGCAACCGCCTGGGCGAGAGCGCGCTGCTCGTCGCCCTCAAGCGCAGTGACTGGCCGATGGCGAAGCGCCTCGTCGACGCCGGCGCGAATGTCAACCAGCCCGCCGTCAACGGCATCACGCCGCTGATGGCCGCGGCGTACGGCGGCGGTGCGGAGCTCAGCGCGCTGCTGCTCGAGCGCGGCGCCGATCCGTCGCCCGTCGATCGCGTCAAGAAGACCGCGATGGTCTACGCCGCCGGCGAAGGCCACACCGCGATCGTGCGCTTGCTCCTCGCGCGCGGGGTCGACGCCGACCGCGCCTACGACAACGACCTGACCGCGCTCATGTGGGCGGCCGGCTTCGGCAAGACCGAGACCGTGCGCGCGCTGCTGGACGCCGGTGCCGATCCGGCGAAGCGCGACAACCGCGGCAAGACCGCCGCCGACATCGCGCGCGAGGGCAAGTTCGAGGAGACCGCGCGAGCGCTCGACGAGCGCGCGAAGCGCTAGCGCGCGCCGGGCAGCATGCGGCGCAGGATGCCGCTCCCGTCGGTCGCGTGCTTCAACGCCCCCGCCACGTGCAGCACGGCGAGCGCGGCGAGGACGAAGCTGTCCACGAGGTGGATGCGGCTCATGAGCTCCTTGATGCCCTCGTCCTTCCACCCCCACGCCGGCAGCACGACGCCGAAGAGCCTGACCGGGTAGCCCGAGAACACGCTGCCCAGGTACCCGGACAGCGGCTGCACGAACAACGCGACGTAGAGCAGCACGTGCACGGCGCGCGCGAGCCGGGACTCCCACGCCGGCAGCGGCGGCAGCGCGGGCGGTGGACGGTGAAGACGCCAGCCGAGCCGCGCGACCATCAGCACGAAGATCAGCATGCCGACCGACTTGTGGAGGTTGAACGCGTCGACGCGCGGCCCGACCGGCTGCTTCGGGATCTCCTGCATCCACCAGCCCCACGCGAACTGCGCGACGACGAGCGCGGCGACGATCCAGTGCAGCGCGATCGCGACGCCCGTGTACCGATCGTCCCGATCGTCGCGTCCGGCAATCGCGTCAGAAGCGCGCATGCGCGCTCGCGCCCGCGAAGACGTTGCGGCCCGGCGCGGACTCGAAGAAACGGCCGTTGGTATCGCCGACGATGACCGAGCCGGCGTAGTCGCGATCGGTGACGTTGTTGACGCGGGCGAACGCCCGCAGCGTCCACGTGCCGACGACATGTGTGACGCCGGCGCGCAGGTTGCCGATCGTCCACGCCGGCGCGGCATCGGTGTTCCGGTCGTTCACGTACAGCTTCGACATGTGCTGGACCTCCGCGCCAACCTCGAGCCAGGGCAGCGCGACGGGAACCCAGACGACCTCGGCGTACGCCGCGTGCTCGGGAACGCCGGGCAGCCGGTTGCCCGCGGGAACGACCTGCGGCGGAAGGCCGGTCGTCAGCGCATCGGCGAATTCCGCCTTGAGCCACGTGTAGTTCGCATGCGCGCGCACGCCGGCGCCGAGCTCTCCATCCCAGACGGCCTCGACGCCGCGTCGCCGCGTCTTGCCGGCGTTGCGGAACGTCGTCCGGCCGCCGGTGGCGGCGTCGACGACGATCTCGTCGTCCGTGTCGATCGCGAACGCGGCCACGTTGACGCGATGACGCTTCGCGAAAATCGCCTTCCAGCCGATCTCGAACGCGCGACTCGACGCCGCGTCGAGCCCGAGATTGAGCCCGGTCGCGCCGGTCCGGTAGGCGAGCTCGGCGAACGTCGGCGTCTCGAAGCCCTCGCCGTACGACGCGTACAGCGCCATCGTGTCGATCGGCTGCCACAGCACGCCGACGACCGGCGACGTCGCGCGGTACTTGCGGCTCCCGCTGTCGTCGGGGTTGCCGGTGGCGATGAAATGATCGGTCGTCTTGAAGCGCACCTCATTCGCGCGGACGCCCGCGGTCAGCGACCACTGGCGCGTCGGCCACCAAACGACCTGCGCGTAGAGCGCGCTCGACGTCACCTCGTCGTCCTCGTCGCGCTTGAGCTCGCCGCGCTGCCCGTTGTCGTTGACGAAGCCCTTGCGGCGCTCGTCCTGCACGTCGTAATCCGCGCCGACTGTCGCGACGACGAGCGCATCGCCGAATCGCCACCGCTGCTCGAGCTTCGCCGAGGTGCCGAAGTAGTTGCGGTCGAGGTCGACGACGCCGCCGGCGCTCGCCGGCAGCGTCCCGGCGAGCGACAGGAACTGCTCGATCTCGCGGTGTCCGCCGTAACCGACGACCTTGAGCGTCGTGTCCGGCGCGAACCGATGCTCGAGCGCCGCGCCGACCTGCTGCTGGTCGATCGACTTGCGCGTGTCGAATTGCTCGGCCGCCAGATCGGCCTGGCGCGGATTCGCCTCCCACTGCGCGCGCGTGAGCCCGAGCGGGTCCTGCGAATCCGGCTGATGCTGCACCGTGCCGATCACCGTGAGCTTCGTCGCCGGGCCGAGCAACGCGGTCACCTTCGCGACGCCAAGCTCGCGGCGCGCGGCGCTGTGGTCGCGGTAGCCGCCGGTGTCGAAATGGCTGCCGGCGATCGCGTAGCCGACGCCGCCGAGCGTGCCGGTCGCCTTCGCGCCGAGCGTCCAGGTGTCGTAGCTGCCCCCGCCGCCCGAGAACGTGACTTCCGGCGACGCGGTGCCCGACTCGGAGAACACGGTGATCACGCCGCCCGACGCGTTGCCGTAGAGCGTCGAGAACGGTCCGCGCAGCACCTCGATGCGCTCGGTGGCGAGCAGCGCGAAGCTGCCGGTCTGCCCTTGGCCATCGGGCATCGTCTGCGGGATGTCGTCCTGGTAGAGCCGGATCCCGCGCACACCGAACGCGGCGCGCGCGCCGAAGCCGCGCGAGCTGATCTGGATGTCCTGCGCGTAGTTCTGCCGGTTGTTCGCGACGATGCCCGGAACGCGCACGAGCGTCTCGGACAGGTTGACCATCGGCTGCTGCCGCTGGATCTCGCGCTGGCCGATGGCGTCGATCGACGCCGGCACGTCGAGGCTGCGTTCGCTGCGCCGCGACGCCGTGATGACGAGCGGGTCGAGCGTCGCATCGGCCGGCGGCAGCGGAGACTGCGCGGAGGACGCGGCGGCGGCGAGCGCCGCGCCGGCGGCGATCAGGCGGGAACCGAGGCGCATCGCGGGCGAGGTCGACCGTCCAAAGTCCAGTAGCATAAGAGAAAACCCTTCATCCTGCCCAAGTCCCCCCCGATGCCACCGCTCGCTCGCCTCGTCGTGATCGCATGGAGCGCGCTGGCGACCGGCGCCCTCGCCGCGCCGTTCGCGTACGTTCCCAACGAGGGGTCGGCGTCGATCAGCGTCATCGACACCGCGACCGACAAGGTCGTCGAGACGCTCAAGGTCGGCCAGAAGCCGCGCGGCATCGCCGTCTCGGCGGACGGCAAGCGCCTGTTCGTGAGCGACCAGACCGCGAACGCGCTGGTCGTCTGGGATCTCGCCAGCGCCAGGCAGGTCGCGAAGGTCGACCTCGGCGACTCGCCCGAGGCGATCTACCTCTCGCCGGACGGCAAGTGGCTGTCGGCGGCGATCGAGGAGAACGATACCGTCGCGATCGTCGACGTCGCGACGTTCGCGGTCGCGCGAAGGATCCGGATGAAGGGCAAGAACCCCGAGCACGCGGTCTTCAGCCCCGACATGAAGTGGCTGTACGTGAGCGCCGAGGAGGCCGACCGCGTCGACATCGTCGACCTCGCCAGGGGCGAGGTCGTCAAGTCGGTCGTCGTCGGAGACCGGCCGCGCGGCATCGGCTTCCTTCCCGACGGCACGCGCGCGTACGTCGCGGCCGAGAACGCGGACACGGTCAACGTGTTCGACGTGGCCACGCACGAGGTCGTCGCGCGCATCAAGGCCGGCGCGCGCAGCAACGGCGTCACCGTGCATCCCGACGGCAAGCGCGTGTTCGTGACCTCGGGCGGAGAAGGCACGGTGCAGGTGATCGACACCGCGACCAACACGATCACCGCGAAGATCCCGGTCGGTCGCCGGCCGTGGAACATGGCGCTCACGCCCGACGGAAACAAGCTCTACGTCGCCTGCGGGCGCTCGAACGCGGTCGCCGTCGTGGACACGCGCACGAACGCGAAGATCGCGGAGATACCGGTCGGCAATCTGCCCTGGGGCGTGGTGATCCGGTGATCCGGCGCGCCGCGGCGCGCGCGCTCGCCTTCGCCGCCGCCTCGATCGCCGGCCCTGCCGCGGCGCAGGCCCCGGGCGAGCCCGTTCCGCTGCCGCGCGTCGACGTCGTCGCGCCCGCGCCGCTTCCCGGCCTCGGGATTCCGCTGTCGATGTTCCCGGGCAACGTCCAGCCGTTCGGTCGCCGCGATCTCGAGCGCACCCACGAGGACGACGTCGCACGCTTCCTCGGCCGCAACGCGACCGGCGCCGTGCTCGAGAACGCGCAGGGCAACCTGTTCCAGCAGGACCTCCTGTTCCGCGGGTTCATCGCATCGCCGGTGCTCGGCTCGCCGCAGGGCGTGTCGGTGTTCCAGGACGGCGTGCGGATCAACGAGCCGTTCGGCGATGTCGTGAACTGGGATGTGGTGCCGATGCGCGCGATCGCCGGCATTCAATTGCTGCCCGGGTCGAATCCCGTCTTCGGTCTCAACACGCTCGGCGGCGCGATCACGCTGCAGACCAAGCGCGGCGACCGCTACGCCGGCGCCACGGCCGAAGTCGCCGGTGGGTCGTTCGGCCGCCGGCAGGTCGCGATCGAGGCCGGCGGCGCCTCGCACGGCCTCGACGCGTATGTCGCCGTGAACCTGGCCGACGACGGCGGCTGGGCAGATCACAACCCGAGCCGCGTGCGACAGGTATTCGGCCAGGTCGGCTACCGCGACGCCGCAACCGACGCTTCCTTGTCGTTCACCGGCGCCGACAACCGGCTCGAAGGCAGCCAGACGATCCCGACCGAGTGGCTCGACACTCCGCGCGCGGCCTACACCTGGCCCGACGAGAACCGGAACCGGCTCGCGTTCCTTAACGGCACGCTGTTACGACGCCTTGCGCCGGAGACGACGCTCACGGTGAATCTCTACGCGCGGCGGACGACGTCGCGCAACGTCAGCAGCAACGTGAACGACGACTTTGACGACAGCGAGGATCCGCAGGCATTCAACGATCGCACGTCGATCGTGCAGAACGCCGGCGGCGCAGCGGTCCAGCTCGCGCTCGAGCGCGACGGCCTCGGCGGTCGCCACCGCGTCACGCTCGGCACGAGCCTCGACGCGGGACGCGTGGACTTCACGCAGGACTCGCAGCCTGCCACGTTCACGGCGGAGCGCGGTACCGTGCCGCTCGGCGACTTCGCGCCCGGGACGGACGCCCGCACGCGTCATCGCTACGTCGGCGTCTACGCCACCGACACGATCGAGCTTTCCGGCGCGTGGGCATTGACGCTCGCCGGTCGCTACAACCACGCGCGCGTCGCGGTCGCGGACCGATCGGGCAACGATCCCGCACTGGACGGCACCCATCGCTTCGTCCGGTTCAACCCGGCCGTCGGCGTCACCTGGAACCCGTCGAATGCGCTGACCGCGTGGGCGGCCTACAACGAGGGCATGCGCGCGCCGACCGCGATCGAGCTCACCTGCGCGGATCCCGACGCGCCGTGCAAGCTGCCGAACAATTTTCTCGCCGACCCGCCGCTCGCAAAGGTCGTCTCACGCACGCTCGAGGCCGGCGCGCGCGGACGCCTCGGGCCGACGTCGTCGTGGAGCGCGGCGGTGTTCGCGACCGAGCTCAGCGACGACATCCAGTTCGTCGCGGCAGCGCAGGGCGCGATCAACGCCGGGTATTTCCGCAACGTCGGCACGACACGGCGGCTGGGCGTCGAGCTTGCCGGCTCGACGTCGTTCGGCGCGCTGTCGCTCGCGGCGCGCTTCGGCTATGTGCAGGCGACCTATCGCACGCCGTTCACGAGCACGAGCCCGGCGAACACGTCCGCCGACGACGACGGCGCGATCGAGGTGCGAAGCGGCGACCGGATCCCCGGCATCCCGGCCTCGGTCGCCAAGCTCGTTGCCGAATACGCGTTCGACGAGCGCAGCCGCATCGCGTTCTCGGTCCTCGGCGTGTCGTCGCGCTACGCGCGCGGCGACGAGAACAACGCCGATGCGCGCGGACGCATTCCCGGCTACGTCGTCGGCGCGCTCGACCTCGACGTCGGGCTCGCGCCACGCCTGACGCTCGTCGGCCACGTCGAAAACCTGTTCGATCGCCGCTACGCGTCGGTCGGCGTCCTCGGCGAGAACTTCTTCACCGCGCCCGATCGCACCTTCGGGCCTTCGCAGGGCTATCCAACCGCGAGCGCGCCGTTCCGCGCCCCCGCCGCGCCGATCGGCGGCTGGGTCGGGCTGCGCTACGTGATCCCGTGACGCGCGCGGATTAGAATCACTGCATGCGACGCCGCACATTCCTGACCGCCGCAACGGCCGCCGGCCTCGCATCGTTCGCGCCGCGCGGCGAGAACCAGGCGTTCGCCGGGTGCGGGTCGCCCGGCGCGCCGCTGCCGCAGCCGGGACGCGACGGCTATTTCGCCCGCTGGCCGATCGGCGACCGTGCCGTCACGCTCGAGGCGCGAATGCGCGCTGCGTCGGCATCGGCGCCATGGACGCGCGCGTTCGCGGCGACCGACGGCGAGCGGAACCTCGTCAATCCCATGCTCGTCCTCGAGCGCGGCCAGCGCGTCGACCTCACGCTGGCGAACGCGATGCGGGACCCGACCATCGTCCACTGGCACGGGCTCACCAACGACACGCGCAACGACGGCGCGCTCGGCCCGCTCGTCGCGCGCGGCGCCTCGTTCCGGTATGCATTCGAAATGCGCGACCGCGCCGGGCTGTACTGGTACCACCCGCATCCGCACGGCGCGACGGCGGGCCAGGCGTATGACGGGCTCTTCGGGGTGATCGAGGTCGGCGACGACGAGGACCGCGCGCTGCGTCGCGCGCTCGACGTCGCTCCCGGCGAAACCGAGCTCGTCCTCGTGCTGCAGGACCGCAAGCCCGGCGGCAGCTATGCTGCGAGCGATACTGATCGCGTGCACGGGCATTTCGGTCCCTGCCTCACCGTGAACGGCGTCGAGCGTCCCCAAAGGTCCGTAGCGACGCGCGGCTACCGGCTGCGCATCCTCAACGCGTCGAACGCGCGAACCTACCGGCTCGCGTTCACGACCGCGAGCGGGGAACGCGTTCCGTTCGCGCTGCTCGGCACCGACGGCGGTCTCCTCGCGCGAGCGACCGAGTGCCGCGAGGCATTCGTTTCGACCGCCGAGCGAGTCGACCTCCATGTCGACTTCTCGGGGCTGGCGATCGGCGAGACGGTCACGCTCGAGACGCTGGCGTTCGACCCGATGCACGTCGAGAATGCGGTCGCCGACAAGAGCGTCGACCCCCATGCCGGCCACGGCGACCATGCGGGCCACGGCGCCGCCGCGAGCGCGCCGGATCCGCACGCCGGCCACGGTGCGCTGGCCGAGGGCGTGCGCGCGCCGGTGATGACGTTCGCCGTTCGCACACGGGCGACGTCGACCGGACGTGTGCCGGCAATCCTTTCTTCGCTCGCTGCGCCGGCCGCGGAGGGTGCAACCGAGCGGCCGCTTCGGCTCGGCTTCGCCAAGGGGCGCTGGCGCATCAACGACCGCGTGTTCGAGATGGGCAGCTTCCCGATCGAGGTCGCGCGCGGCGCGCGCGAGCTGTGGCTGTTCCGCAACTACCACACGAGCATGCCCCACGCGATGCACCTGCACGGATTCCCGATGCGAGTGGTCGCGCGCGAGACCTCGCCCGACTTCATCGCCGCGCTCGCCGTCGACGATCGCGGCCGGCTGCCTACCGACCTCGGCCGGAAGGACACGGTCCTGGTCTGGCCCGGCGAGACGGTGCGCGCATTCGTCGACTTTGCGCATCCCTGGCGCGAGTCGCAGGACTACCTGGTGCATTGCCACAACCTCGAGCACGAGGACGGCGGGATGATGCTCGGCGTGCGCGTGGGGTGAGGATGCGCACGATCCTGCTCGCCGGTGGCGGGCACACGCACGTCGAAGTGCTGCGGCGCTTCGGCGACTCGCCCGAGGACGGCGTGGCGCTCGTGCTGGTATCGCCCGACCGCTACACGCCGTACTCGGGCATGCTGCCCGGTCTCGTGGCCGGCCACTACACGCACGATGAGTCCAACGTCGACCTCGAGCCGCTCGCCCGCTACGCCAGGGCGGAACTCGTGCGCGACCGTATCGCCAATCTCGATCCGGTCGCCAACGTCGCGACGACCGAATCCGGGAGGCGCGTGCCGTTCGATTTCGCTTCGCTCGACATCGGCTCGCTGCCCGACATGTCGATGCCGGGCGCACGCGAGCACGCGATCGGCGTCAAGCCCGTCGACCGCTTCGTTGCCGGGTGGCATGCGCTGCGCGAGCGCGCTCGCGACGGAAAGCTCGCGCGCCTCGCCATCGTCGGCGGCGGTGCCGGAGGCGTCGAGGTGACGCTCGCGATCCACCATCGGCTGCGCGCGGACGGCGGCGCGATGCCGGACCTCGCACTGGTCACCGACAAGCCGAACCTGCCGACGGCGGCACAGCGCACGCTGTTCCGGAAGCTCGACGATGCCGGCGTCGTGCTCTCCCTGGGCCAGCGCGCGACGAGCTTCGATGCCGAAGGCGTCGTGCTCGAGAACGGTGATCGTGTCGCCGCCGACGCGATCGTGTGCGCGACGCCGGCGACGCCCCAGCGGTGGCTCGCAGTCTCGGGCCTCGCGTGCGACGAGCGCGGTTTCGTCCGGGTCGACGACCATCTGCGCTCCGTTTCGCACGCGCA
>DATBSV010000426.1:0-1925 GCA_036559685.1 Casimicrobiaceae bacterium | reverse complement strand
CCGCGCGCGATGCGCGCGAGCAGCGGAATCGCGGCAGCGGCGGCGTTGCCCTCGAAGGCGTCCCGAAGGCGATCCGACGAACGGTCGCCGGCCTCCGCGGAAACGAGCTCGCCGATCGTGATCGATGCCAGGCCGCTCGCCGGCGACGAAACGTCGAGCACGATGCCGCACGCGAACGAGCGGCTCGGCGCATGCAGGCCGGCGAGCCGATCGGGATAGCCGAGGTCGACGCACACGCACAGCACGGGCCCGCGCGACGCCTGCGCCTGCGATGCGCCTTCGAGCAGCGCTGCCGCGAACGAGCCCTCGCCGGCGCAGATCATCGTTGCCCAGCCGGTCGAGCGCGTGGCGATCGACCAATAGCCGATCGGCGCGTTGAACACCGAGTTGTGAAATAACGTAGGAGACAAACTGGGCTCGGCGCTCGCCAGCGCCGCGAGCGTCTGATCGAGCACGTCGCCGTCGCCGTCGGCGGATGCGAACACGGCGGACATCGGCGCACGAGTCGCGCCGTCGAGCGATGCGACCGCCTCGTCCGCGACCGCGATCGCCCATCGCGACGTCGCGTTGACGCGGCGCCGCTCGGTCACCGGAAGCTGGCGCACGTCGGGCGAGGCGACCGGCCCGTCGCGCCACGGCAGGGTTCCGGCGAATACATCTCGCGCGGCGGTCCAGCCGGCAAGCCCCGGTGCCAGCACGCCGATTCCTCGCACGGTCAGGGGCGCGCTCACGCGGCGAACACCAGCGAGCAGTTGCTGCCACCGAAGCCGAACGAGTTGCTCATGGCGCGTCGCACGGCGTGCTCGCGCGTCGCGCGCTCGATCCGCACCGGCACGCGCGGATCGACGTCCTCGCCGCCCAGGTTGCCCGGGATCATGCCGCTCGCGATCGCGTCGACGGCGAACAGCGCCTCGACGATGCCCGCCGCGCCGAGCGCATGGCCGGTCCAGCCCTTGGTCGAGCTGCACGGCACGTCGCCACCAACGACGGCGGCGACCGCCGCGCCTTCCGCCGCGTCGTTCGCGGGCGTACCTGTGCCGTGCATGTTGACGTAGTCGACGTCGCGCGGCGCGATCCCGGCCGCGGCGAGCGCGGCGCGCATCGCCGCCTGCGCGCCAGCGCCATCCGGCGACGGTGACGACATATGGAAGGCGTCGGAGCTCTCGCCCGTGCCGACCAGCGCGACACCGTCACCGTCGCGCTCGAGCAGCGCGAAGCCCGCGGCCTCGCCGATCGAGATGCCGTCGCGGTCGGCGCCGAACGGGCGGCAGGGGCGCTTCGACAGGAGCTGCAGCGCGCGAAAGCCCTGCAGCGTCGACAACGCCAGGCTGTCGATGCCCGCGACTACCGCAGCGTCGCATTGCCCGGCCGCGATCGCTCGCTGCGCCATCGCGAACACCTTCGCGCTCGACGAGCAGGCGGTCGAGACGGTCGCGCGGACGCCCGCGACCCCGAGCGCGTGGCACAGGAATCGCGTCGGCGCCGCCATGCCGTGCACGTAGCGATAGTGGCTGGCGCCGAAGGCCCACGGTCCGTTCGCGCCTTGCGCGCGCGCCGCCAGCTCGGTGTCCAGGATCCCCGACGTGCTCGTGCCGACGAAGACACCGATACGCGCGGCGCCGTACCTTGTTCGCGCCCGCTCGACCGTGCCCGCGAATCCGTCCTGCGTGAGCGCGAGCGTGGCAAGGCGATGGTTGCGACAGTCGAACGGCGCGGACGCCCCCTCGAGCGACATCGCTTCGAGGCCGTCGACGCGTCCGATGCAGGTATCGAGGTCCGCGGCAGGCGCGAAGTCGTTGCGGCGCAATCCCGTGCGCCCGTCGCGCAACGCCGCGCGCTGCGCCGCCCAGCCGACGCCGCATGCGGTCGTCAGCGTCGATGCGGTCACGACGAGGCGCGCGAGCGTCACACCCGGCTCCGCATCG
>DATBSV010000425.1:0-2988 GCA_036559685.1 Casimicrobiaceae bacterium | reverse complement strand
CAACACCGAGGTCGCTGCCGACCCCAACGCCCCGCCGATCACGCGCACGCTGGCGCGCTTCGTGGCCACGCACCCGTCGCGCGGCTGGAGTGACGCGGTGGATCACGAAGGGCATCGCACGTTCCTCAACTGGGTCGGCTGCGCCGTCGGTGCCGCCGACCACGACGCGATGCGCGCCGCGCTGGCCGGCGTGCAGATGCTGCAGCCTGCACCCCAAGCCACGGTGCTCGGACGCAACGATCGAGTGGACATGGCAAGTGCCGCGCTGCTCAACGGCATCAGCTCGCACACCTTCGACTTCGACGACACGCACCTGAAGACCATCATCCACCCGGCCGGGCCGGTGGCCTCCGCTGCACTGGCGCTGGCGGAGCACCTCGGCGCCAGCGGCCGGGCGCTGATCGACGCGCTGGTGCTCGGCATCGACGTGTCGTGCCGCATGGGCAACCTGGTGTACCCCGACCACTACGATCGCGGCTGGCACATCACCGGTTCGACCGGCATGCTCGGCGCCGCCGCCGCCTGCTCGCGGCTGCTCGAGCTCGATCCGGGCAGGACTTCGATGGCGCTCGGCCTCGCCGCATCGCAGCCGATCGGCGTGCGCGAGCAGTTCGGCACGATGACCAAGCCGTTCCATCCGGGCGCCGCGGCGCGCGCCGGGCTCACGTCCGCGCTGATGGCGATGCACGGCTACACCTCGTCGCCGCGCGCGCTCGAGGCGCCGCGCGGATTGATGCAGACGTTTTCGGCGAAGTGCAGCTGGAACGAGCTGACCGACGATCTGGGCAAGCGCTTCGAGATCTCGGCGAACACGTACAAGCCGTTCGCGTGCGGGATCGTCATCCACCCGAGCATCGACGGCTGCGTGCAGCTTCGCAATGCCCATTCGCTCAAGCCCGACGACGTCGAGCGCGTCGAGCTGCGCGTCCACTCGCTCGTGCTCGAGCTCTGCGGCAAGAAGACGCCCAGGCTCGGCCTCGAAGGCAAGTTCAGCATCTACCACGCCGCGGCGTGCGGACTGATGTTCGGCGCCGCCGGCGAGGCGGAGTTCTCCGACGCGACCGTGCAGCGGAGCGACGTGATCGCGCTGCGCGACCGCATCGTCGCGACGCACGACGACGGGGTGCGCGAGGAGTCCGCCGACGTCACCGTCGTCACGCGCGACGGGCGGCGCCACCACGTTTTCGTCGAGCACGCGATCGGCAGCCGCGAGCGGCCGATGAGCGACGCGGACCTCGCGCGCAAATTCCACGGACTGGTCGATCCGATCCTCGGCGCGGAGCGGGCGAAGCGGCTGGTCGAGCTGTCGCGCGCCGTCGCGACCCTGAAGGACGTCGGCGCGCTGACCGCCGCGGCGCGTCCCTAGACCAGCGCGGCGCGAATCGCGCCGACCGAGCGCAGCGCGAGCGCGGCGATCGTCAGCGTCGGGTTCGCCGATCCGCCGGTCGGGAACACGGCGCTGCCTTCGACGAAGAGGTTCGGATGGTCGTGCGCGCGCAGGTCGGCGTTCACGACCGACGACTTCGGGTCGGCGCCCATGCGCGCGGTGCCCATCACGTGGCCCGCGCCCTGGAACTGCTCGTCGGGGTTGTGCGCGATCTCGGTCGCGCCGAGCTTCGCAAATGCTTCCTGGTGAATCCGCCGCGCCTCGGCGAGCCCGGCCCTGGTGTAGTCGTCGATCCGATAGGCGATGCGGGGCCGCGGGATGCCGAGGCGATCGCGCAGCACCGGATCGGGCACGATGCGGTTCGCGGGATCGGGGAGCTGCTCGGTCAGCGTGCCGAAACGGATCTGCTTCGACGTCCGGTCGGCGAGCGCCCGGCGCAATGCAATTCCGCGCATCCCCTGCTTCGCGAGCGCCTGCGCATCCGAGGTCGGCGCGCCCGTCGGCCACGACCAGCCGTCGTTGCCGACCTCGATGCGAAATGAGGGTCGCGTCGCCCGCCAAGCGCCGTGCCGCGTGTTCTCGACGCCGCTGGTCGACAGCGGCCCGCGGTACGGATAGACCGGCACGGAGGCCAGCGCGTACGAAAGCTGCACCGGGTGGTCCATCAGGTGCCGGCCGACCTGGTCGCTCGCGTTGGCGACGCCGCGCGGCGCGTTCGGTCCCGTCGACATCAGCAGGAGCTTCGGGATCTCCATCGCATGCGCGGCGAGCACGAAGACCTTTGCCGTGACGCTTCCATTGCTCCCGTCCGGACGCTTGTAGCGGACCGCCGTGACGCGCCCGTCGCGCCCCACGTCGATCCGATTCGCCACGCATTGCGCGAGGAGTCGCACGCCGGCGGCTTCGGCGCGCGCGATGTGCACGGTCGCGTCGTACTTCGCCTGGATCGGGCAGATCGGGATGCAGCTGTTGTTGCCGCAGCACGGCGCCCGGTCGCCGAACACCACCGAGTTGCGGCCCTGCGGCGTCGAGCGAAGCTCGTAGGGCGTGCCCGCGAAGCCCTTCGCGATCTCGCGGTCGAGGTACGACATCGCGATCGCGGGCATCGGGTAGCCGCGCGAGCGCGGGCTGCCGAGGTCCGCCGACGAATCGCCCGCGACGCCAATCTCGTTCTCGGCATCGCCGTACCAGGGCTCGAGCGTCGCGTAGTCGATCGGCCAGTCGACGCCGCGACCGAAGTGCGCCGCGAGCCTGAAGTCGTCGGGGACGAGGCGCAGGCAGGTGCCGAGCCAGTGCCAGGTCGTGCCGCCGACCTGGCGCAGGTACGTGCTCGAGAACTTCTGCGGCCCCGTCTGCACGTAGTACGCGTCGAGGTCGTCCGAGCGCGGATGCGGCGCGTACGCGGTGTTCGGGTACGCGCACTCGGGAACCTTCACGAGCGCGTCGTAGAACGTCGTGACGGCGCTCCCACGGTCGACGCGCGGGCCGGCCTCGAGGATCGTGACCTTGACGCCTGCCGCCGCGAGCCGCGTCGCGACGAGCGCGCCCGCGATCCCGGCGCCGACGATGACGACGTCGGCGTCCATCAGCTCGGCGGATCG
>DATBSV010000424.1:0-8882 GCA_036559685.1 Casimicrobiaceae bacterium | reverse complement strand
AAGACGTCGGACGTGATGCGCCGCCACGCCGATGGGCGCTGGCTCATCGCGATCGACAGCCCGTTCGGCGCGGCCGGCGCGTAGCGAAGCCTCGTCGTGCAACGTCGCTCCCTCCGCAGGCTTTCGGCATTCGTCGCGCTCGTCGCGATGCTGGCGTCGCTCGCGACGCCCGCGGCGGCCGCGCCGCTGCGCGCATCGCACGGCGACCTGTGCGTCGGCGGCAAGCTCGTTCCCGCCGCTCCGGCGCCAGTCGTGCACGATTGCGAAACGTGCTGCGTGTCGACGCCGCTCGCGCTTCCCGGCGATGACGCGCCGTCGGCCGTCGTATCGTTTGCGCCGATTCGAGTTGTCGCGATGGCCACGCTTGCGACGACGCATGTTCGTATCCACGTTGCACAAGCGAGAGCGCCACCCGTTTCCTGAAGGCTCGACACCTGTTTCCTCGTCCACTTCAGGGAATCGCCATGCAACTCGTTCGAAGCATCGTCATCGCCTGCGTGCTCGCGGCGCCGTCCGCCGCGCTCGCGCAGGTCGCCGTCATGGACCCGTGGGTCCGCGGCACCGTCAGCGCGCAGAAGGCCACCGGCGCGTTCATGCAGCTCAAGTCCGCCGCCGACGTCTCGCTCGTCGGCGTCGCGTCGCCGGTCGCGGGCGTCGCCGAGGTCCACGAGATGAAGATGGACGGCGGCGTCATGAGGATGGCCGCCGTGCCGAAGCTCGACCTGCCCGCGGGCACTGTCGTGACGCTCGGCCCCGGGACCTACCACGTAATGCTGATGGACCTGAAACAGCCGCTCAAGGAAGGCGAGCGCGTGCCGTTCACGCTCACGTTCGCGGACAAGGCGGGCAAGCGCTTCACCGTCGACGTTCAGGCGCCGGTCCGCGCGCTCGGCGCGCCCGCGTCGCCGCACAAGCACTGAGGCGCGCGATGAGCGCGCGATTCCGCGCGGCCTGCGTGGTCGTGGCGGCGGCCTGCGCGCCCGCCGCATCGTTCGCGAGCTGCGGCTCCGCGATCTGCATGGTCAACACCAACTGGAGCGTGCAGGGCGTCTGGATCGAGCCCGGCCCGCGCGTGGACTTCCGCTACGAGTACATCGACCAGGATCAGCCGATGGCAGGCAGCCGTCGCGTCGGCGTCGGTGAGATCCCGGCGCACCACGACGAAGTCAGGACGGTCAACCGCAACCTGTTCGCGACCATCGACTACGGCTTCACGCCCGAGTGGGGCATGTCGGTCGTGATCCCGTACGTCGACCGCTTCCACGAGCACATCCACAACCACCAGGGCGCGAAGCTCGTCGAGCAGTGGGACTTCCACGATCTCGGCGACGTGCGCGTGCAGGGGCGCTGGCAGACGATTATCGCGGCCGACGAGGCGCGTGCCGCGTTCGCGGGCGTGACCGCGGGGCTCAAGCTGCCGACCGGCAAGCGCGACGTGGCCAATGCCGACGGCGACGTCGCCGAGCGCACGCTGCAGCCGGGCACCGGCACGACCGACCTGGTCGCCGGCGCGTACTACCGGCAGGCGCTGCCGCTCGCGGGTTCGTCGTGGTTCGTCCAGGCGGGCGCTCAGATCGCGCTCAACTCGCGCGGCGTAGACTCGGCGTCGACGCGCCGTGATGGGGGAGGCATCGCGGTCACGCCCGGACCCGCGCGTCGGCCGAGAGCGACGCGCTGCCACGCAGGAGTCTCGTCATGGCCCATGCCGTCGCCCTTAGCCTCCGCGCCGTCGCCGGCGCGATCCTCTCCGCCGCAAGCGTCGCCGCCCTCGCTGATTCGTCGATCCATTCCGGCCACCTGCGGACGATCACCGGTTCCGGCGACGAGGTCGTGTGCATCGTCGGCAACGTCGGCACCAAACCGATCGACACGCTTCGCGTGCGGATCTACAACGCCGAGTTCCTTGCGACGAATGAGGACCTCACCTGCGACGACGTGCCCGTCGGGGGTGCCTGCCGCGCCGAATTCCAGCCGGGCGGCTTTCCCCTGATCGTGCATTTCGCCTGCAGCGCGGAGTCGAGCGGCAAGGAGAGCGCGATCCGCGGCACGTTCTACCGCAGGTCGACGCTCGGCACTTCCGGCGACCTCGCGATCGAGCTGCGCTAGCGCTGATCCGCGGGCCGGTCCCCGGTCGCGATCAGGTGGGGGGGTTGTCCTTGCGCCCGTGGAAGAGCTCGTGCGCCTTTTCGGGGAACAGCGTGTACCACACGCTCGCCCCCGCGTAGACCAGCACGAGCACCATGCTGCCCGGCCAGTCGCCGAGGAACGAGGCGACGCCGAAGAACACGACGAGCAGCACCGTGCCCCAGCGCGCGACGAGGAACCTGAACTCCCGCGCGAGCCAGGGCTCGCCGTCCTTCTGCGCGGCGAGCATCAGGTGGGTGCGTACGAGCGCGACGATCGAGCCGACGATCTGAAGCGCGACCGCGCCCTGGAACGTGGCGTCGCGCCAGGGTTGCGAGCGCGCCCATTCGCCGCCCGCGAAGACGAACAGCACCGGCGCGACCAGAACGAGGCTCAGGATCGCGCCGAGGAGCAGCGAGGAGGCGACTTGCTTGACGGCGCGGCCGAAGCCGCGGTCCTTCGCGTTCTTCTCCGTGACGTGCTCCATCACGAGCCATCCCATCACGCAGAGCGCCAGCGCGGTGTCGACCGCGTAGAGCGCCAGCAGCGACTGCGGCGTCCAGCCCAGCGCGATCACGCCGACGATCGCCGTTGCGTTGGCGGCGATCACGGGGATCGGATCGATGCGGCGCGTCGGGTCGGGCGGCAGGACGGACGGGTCGGTCACGAGGCGCGACGATACTCCGCGCCGGCGTGCGACGATAGGCACCCATGAGCCTGGCCGTCGTACTCGGCATCGCGCTGCTCGTCGCGTATTGGGCGTGGATCTTCGTGTTCTTCGGACGCGTGCGGCCGCGGATCATGGAGGCGCTGGGCCGCCGCTTGGGCGTGCGCGTGCGCGAGTCCACCGACCTGCTCGACGCCGGGACGTACGAGGCCCGCAGCGAGCGCACGCCGCTGCGCAAGTCCACCGCAATCTCCGCCGTGGACCTCGTCGTGCTGCTGCTCGGCACCGTCGGCGTCGCAACGCTCGTATTCGTGCCCGCATTTCTCGTGGCCGAAAGTGGCGCGCTCCTGCCTTACGAGTCGAAGCTCACCGGGCGAGGCGCCGAGCTTCGCGTCTTCGACGCCGCGGGGATGTCGCCGACGGACGGAAAGGCGACGCTGGCCCTCGATGTCCGGAACACGGGCCGCGAGCCGCTGGCCGGTTGCGTCGGTGCGGTCGAGGGCTACACGTCCCGTAACGGCTACCTGCACGGGGCGACCGCGCGCTTCGATCTCGCGACCGGCGAGCGCCGGCCGGTGAAGCTCGCGCTCGAAGCTACGCGACCGCCGCCCGGCGAGCACACGTTCCGGTTGAAGCTCGAGTGCGCGAACGAGCGGATCGCGGTCGCCGACGCGAAGCTCGTGGTCCGGTGATCCCTCAGAGCGCGAGCGCGCGCTCGGCGAGCCAGACGGCCGCGATTGCGGCGATTGCCAGCGAACCCGCGCCGAGCGCGTAGCGCCGGTAGGCGAGCGTCGCACGCAACGCAAACGCGATCGGAAGGAACACCGCGACGATCGCGAGCTGCCCGGCCTCGACGCCGAGGTTGAACGCCGCGAGCGACAGCGCCAGCGCGCCTTGCGGCAGGCCCAGGTCGGCGAGCGCGCCGGCGAAGCCGAAGCCGTGGACGAGCCCGAACGCGAACGCGGCCATCCAGCGCCCGTGCTTCACGACCGGGAACAAATTGTTGAGCGCGGCCAGCACGACCGACAGCGCGATCGCCGATTCGACCAGTCGCGACGGTAGCGCGACGATGTCGAGCGCGGCGAGCGTCAGCGTGATCGAGTGCGCGACGGTGAATGCCGTGACGATCTTCGCAACGTCGATGAATGCCGGGCCGAACGCGCCGACCGGCGCCCACGCGTCGCGCCGGCGCACCAGCACCGCGGGCAGCAGCAGCGAGACGAGGAACAGCACGTGGTCGAAGCCGCCCCAGATGTGGAGCATCCCCTCGCGCAGGTAGGTCGCGGCCTGGGCAAAGGCACTCCCGGTCGCGGCAATCGTCGCGCTGCGCTCGCTTGCCGACAGCACGACGCTGGTCTCCGACGTCGGCGACACCACGCGCACTAGGCCCCGGTGCTGCGGATCGAGGTCGAACAGCAGGCCGTAGTCGATGCCGACCGCAGTCGGTGCGTTCTCGCACGCGCCGTCGAGCTCGAGGACCGCGTACGCGCCGTCGCTGTGCGTGTCGGTCGCGAGACGGGCGACGCCGAGCGTGCAAGGCTCGCCGCCGGAACGCACTTTGAGCCGCGCCAGCGCCCACGCCGCGAGGTCGCGCTCGCGCGTGCGAAGCTCGCCCCACGTGATCGCCCCGTCACCGTCGGCGTCGAGGTCGAGCGCAAGATCGGCGTCGCGCAACGCGATGTCCCAGCGGCCGGCCAGCCGCTCCTCGCGGATGTCGAGCGTCAGGTAGCTGTCGCTGGCCTTGTGCGCGAGCGCGCTCGTCGCGACCAGCGCCGCGGCGATCGCGAGAACGAACCGAAGGTATTTCATGGCCGCGCTCCGGCGGCGCGGGTCGCGTCCGCGAGGATGCGCGCGTCGGCGGGCTCCTTCTGGACCGCGAAGTTCGCGCGCGCGAGCGCGAGCGCCCGCGCGGGATCGTTCTCGACCTCGAGCGCGTATCGTGCTTCCTCGCGGCGGTGGACCGTGTCGCCGCGGCGGCGCGTCGCGTCGAAGCGCGCAGCGAGCTCGGCGCGGTTGGCGTCGTAGCGCTCGCGCCGCTCGGGCAGGTGCTTCTCGGCGATGACGAGGCGCAGCAGCAGCCCGTCGTGACGCGTGCGGGGCTCAAGCAGCCGCGCCGCATCGGCATGGCGTCCCGAGTCAATCAGGAAATCGGCGTACGCACCGGCGAGGTAGGCATCGGCCGGATCGACCGCGAGCGCCTCGCGGAAGCGCGCGTCGGCCGCGACGGCGTCGCCGCGACGGGCGGCCATCTCCGCGGCGATCGTCAGCGCCCAGGTCCGGATGCCCGCCGGCGATGTCGTGTCCGCGGCGAGGGCGGCGTCGAGCGCTCGCCACGTCGAGGCGTCGACGGACGCCCGGCACGCTGCGGTGACGAGCGCGGGGACGGCGCGTTCGAGTCGATCGCAATCCGCGCGGGCCTCGTCGGCGCGACCTACAACGCCGCGCACGGTGGCGCGCGTGAGCCGCGCCTGCGCATCGTCGGGCGCGCGCGTGAGCAAGCGGTCGAGATCGGCAAGCGCGCCGTCGAAGTCATGGAGGCTCTGCTTGATCGTGGCGCGCAGCAGGAGCGCCGGCGACGGTGCGTCGTCGGCGCTCCACCACGGTTGCAACGCGGCGTGCGCCTGGCCGAGGTAGCGCGGATCGCCAGTGGCTCGCGCCGCGTCGACCGCGCGCCGCGCATAGAGCGTCGCGACGCGCAGGTCCTGCGGGGCGGCGCGCACGAGCGTCCGCATCTTCTTCAACGTCGCGATCGACGGGTCGCGCGACTCGGGCAGGCGCTCGAGCACCACGTCGTCGGAAACAGGGATCGCCGGCGCGGCCAGGACGGGCGCTGCAACGAGCGTCCCGACCAACAGCACCGCGCCGGCGAGGGGGAACATCGACGACACCGCGACGAGCGACGGGCCGCCCCGAGCTCGTCGCGCCCCCCGGGGGGAGGCGTCCAAGGGACGCATCGGGGGGATCCCCATCAGCGGCCGGGGCCGCGCTTCTTGATGGCGTTGTCGTCGTTCGGCGAACCCTTGAGCGGCGCGCGCAGGTACGGGAAGCCGTCCGCGAAGAACACGTCGGAGATGAACGCGCCGTCGGTGTAGCGCAGTCCGCCCGCGGGCGCCTGGGCCGGCGTGCAGCCGCCGATGCTGAGCGTGCAAAGGACGCCCATCGCCACGCGCAACTCGATGTCGACGACGTCGTCGGCGGGACGGCGGCCGTTCGGGAAGCCGGCGACGTCGCCACCCAGCACGCCGAGGCGGCTCTGCAGCCCCTTGGGCACCGGAGCGATCGCCGTGTTGAGCCGCAGCATCTCGGACACGACGACGTTCGGATGCTTGTTGAGCCCGTCGACGCCGGTCAGGAATGCCGCGACCAGGTCGGTGCGCGGGAAGTTGGTAGGCGCCCTGACGCCCGCAGCGCCGAACAGGATCTCGAGCAGCGCGGGCAGCGTCGGGTTGGTGACGTAGTCGGCGAACTGGCCGTCGTCCTTGGGCTCGCTCGCGTTGAAGCGGTTCTTGTCCTTGAGCCCGATCACGACCTCGTTGACCAGCGGCATGCCGAGGCGCGACACCTGGACCAACTCGCCGCTTGCCGCGCTTGCGCCGCCAAGCCCGGGGGCCGGCGCCGCGATCACGCTGCGGTTCATCGGTACGCTCGCCGTCGTCCACGCGCCGATGATGTCGCCCTTGCCTTCGGTCAGGCACGCGATCGGCATCTCGAGGACGATCGACGTCACGTTCTTGTCGCCGAGCGAGTCGACCGACGCGAACTCGGCGAGCGGGTTGAGCTCGACCGCCGGGTACTTGATGTTGACGAGGTCGAAGGTCTCGCCGAGGTTGACGACGAACGGGTCCTTGCGCTGGCCGACGAACACGCGGCCGTTCTGCGCACAGCCGGGCACGGCGATCGGCCAGATGTGGCCGTTCGCGTACGCGATGTAGTTCGAGATCGTCTTCTGGCCGATGTAGTCGACCGGCTTCGCGAAGACGGTCGACCCGGTCGCGCCGTTGGTCGCGTTCGACACCGCGCCGGTGCGGCGCAGGCCGCGGATCACGTCGACCGTGTAGGTCTCGGTGACGTTGAGCGCGGTCGAGCCGGGCTCGTTGACGTCCTTCGAGCCGTTCTGCACCAGCGGGATCGCGACCTGCTTGCCGCCGACGGTGAGCGCGTTGTCGGCGAGCTGCTGCTGGAAGCGGAACTGGAACGTGAGGTTCTCGCGCGCGCCGCCGTCGTTGCTGACATGGATCTCGTAGACGGCGGTCGGGTCGAGCTTGTAGTAATTGGGACCGCCGTAGCCATCCTGCAGCGGCAGGTAGTTGGCGATCATCGTCACGTACCCTTCACGTCCGGTCTCGTAGCTGCGGAACATGTAGAAGTCCGTGCCGTCGGTCTGCGGCTGCGTCGCGATGAACGGCGCCTCGCGGTGGCTCGACGGGGTGGCAGGGAAGGCGGCGATCAGGCCGGCGGCGCACAGCGCCGCGGCCACCGCACGCCGAACGGGGCGGTTCCGATCCATGGCGGTCTCCTCGAAGGACGGGACGCGCAACGCGTCCGTGGGTCGCCTTACGGGACCCGCCGCCGATCGGATGCAGGAATCGGATCCGGAAAACTACTTGCGCAGCGCGTTGATCCCGTCCGCCACGCCCTTGAGCGTGAGCGGGAACATGCGCGGGCCGAGGGCCCTCAGGATGATCTGGGTCGAGCGGGTGTATTCCCACGCCCGCGCCGGCTCCGGGTTGAACCAGACCTTGTGCCGGAAGTGCTCGAACAGCCGCCCCAGCCACCCGATGCCCGGCTCGTCGTTCGTGTACTCGACGCTGCCGCCGACCTCGGTCAGCTCGTACGGGCTCATCGCGGCGTCGCCGACGACGACGACGCGCCAGTCCGGCCCGTAGGTGCGGATCAGCTGCAGCGTCGAGGTGCGCTCGCTGCGGCGGCGATAGTTGTCGCGCCAGACATGGTCGTAGATGCAGTTGTGGAAATAGAAGTGCTCGAGGTGGCGGAACTCGCTCTTCGCCGCCGAGAACAGCTGCTCGCACACCTCGACGTGCGGATCCATCGACCCGCCGACGTCGAGGAACAGCAGCACCTTGACGCGGTTGCGGCGCTCGGGCTGCATCCGGAGGTCGAGCCAGCCGGCGTTGCGCGCGGTGCCGTCGATCGTCCCGTCCATGTCGAGCTCGTCGGGCACGCCCTCGCGCGCCCAGCGCCGCAGCCTGCGCAGCGCGAGCTTCAGGTTGCGCGTGTTGAGCTCGACGTCGCCGTCGAGGTTGGCGAAGTCGCGCTCGTCCCACACGCGCACGGCGCTGCGGTTGCCGCCTTCCTGCTGCCCGACACGAATGCCCTCGGGATTGAAGCCGTACGCGCCGAACGGGCTCGTGCCGCCGGTGCCGATCCACTTCTTCCCGCCGGCGTGGCGCGCACGCTGCTCGGCGAGCCGCTGGCGGAACGTCTCCAGCAGCTTGTCGAGGCCGCCGAGCGCCTCGATCTTGCGCTTGTCCTCGTCCGAGAGCGTGCGCAGGAACTCGCGCTCGAGCCACTCCGCCGGGATTTCGCCCTTGACCTCGAAGATCGCGTCGATGCCCTTGAAGTAGCTTCCGAACGCGAGGTCGAAGCGGTCGAAGTGCTGCTCGTCCTTGACCAATGCCGCGCGTGACAACATGTAGAAGTCGTCGATCGACAGCGACACGACGCCCTTCTCGAGCGCCTCGAGCAGCGTCAGGAACTCGCGCGTGCTGACCGGCAGCTTGAACGACTTGAGGTGCAGGAAGAACTCGACCAGCACCGCGGCACCCTTCAGTCCCGCGACCGCTCGAGCTGGTAGCCCAGGTGCCGCTTCACCGCGGGCCACTCGCTGTCGAGGATGCTGAACACGACGGTGTCGCGCTTGACGCCGTCGCGGTCGACCTGGTGGTTGCGCAGGACGCCGTCCTGCTTCGCGCCGAGCCGCGCGATCGCGTTCCGGCTCGCGTGGTTGAACCAGTGCGTGCGGAACTCGACGGCGATGCATGCGAGCTTCTCGAACGCGTGCGTCAGCAGCATCAGCTTGCACTCGGTGTTGAGCGGCGTGCGCTGCACGCGCCGCGCGTACCACGTGTGG
>DATBSV010000423.1:0-6520 GCA_036559685.1 Casimicrobiaceae bacterium | reverse complement strand
ATGCGCATGCGCTCGGTCATGCCGCGCGCGCGGCCCGCCACGCGAGCCAGAGCTTGCGGATCGGCGTCAGCGCGACGCGCCGCTCGAGCACGCGGTAGCCGTCCCGCGCGATCTCGTCGAGCAGCGTCCGGTAGATCGCGGCCATGGCGAGGCTCGCGCGTTGCGCGCGACGGTCGCGGGGCGAGAGCTGGCCGATCGCCCGGTCGAGCCATGCACGCGCCCGGTCGCCCTGGAACGCCATCAGCGCCGGAAAGCCTTCCTCCGGCTGACGCCTCAGGATCGACGAAGGCGCCACGCGGAAGCGCGCGAGCTCGTCCTGCGGAAGGTAGATGCGGCCGCGGCGCGCGTCGTCGCCGACGTCGCGCACGATGTTGACGAGCTGGAACGCGACGCCGAGGTCGCGCGCGAAGCCGCTCGTCGACGGATCCTCGTAGCCGAAGATCTCGGCCGACATCAGTCCCACGACGCCGGCAACGCGGTGGCAGTAGCGCTCGAGCTCGACGAAGTCCGCGTACCGCGACTGCGCGAGGTCCATCGCCATGCCGTCGATGACCGCTTCGAGGTGCTCGCGCTTCAGCCCGAAGTCGCGCACGACCGGCGCGAGCGCCTTGCCGACCGGATGCTGCGGCGTGCCGGCGTAGATCGCCGCGACCTCGATCCGCCACCAGGCGAGCTTGGCCTGCGCGATCGACGGCTCGTGCACCTCGTCGACGACGTCGTCGACCTCGCGGCAGTAGGCGTAAAGCGCGGTGATCGCGCGGCGCCTCGCCTCGGGCAGCAGCCGGAAGCTGTAGTAGAACGACGAGCCGCTCTGCGCGGCCTTCGCGGCGCAGTACTCGTCCGGAGTCATGGTGTGAGCGCCGAGAGCGCCATGCGCGCCCAGTCCCGAGTCGATAGCGTCGGGCGGCGTTCGAAAACGTCGCCGTCGACCGCGTCGACGCGATCGCAGATCGCCACGCCGCCCGCGACGACCATGCGGAGCTCGAGCCCGATGCGCCAGGGCAGTCGCGAGGCGAGCGGCCGTCCCGAGACGAGCAACCCGCGCGCCTGCGCCGTCATCTCGCGCATCAGCGCGCGCCACGCCGCATCGCTGCGGCCCTCGGCGATGTGCGCTTCGGTCACGCCGTGGCGCGCCATCGCTTCCTGCGGCAGGTAAACGCGACCCTTCGCCCAGTCGACCGCGACGTCCTGCCAGAAGTTGGCGAGCTGCAGGCCGGTGCAGATCGCGTCGCTCATCGCGACGTTGGCGACCGAGGTCCGCTTGTAGAGCGCGAGCAGCAGCCGGCCGACCGGATCGGCCGACCGTCGCGTGTAGTCGCGCAGCTGCGCGAACGTGGTGTAGCGGTGGACCGTCACGTCCTGCGCGAACGCGGAGATGAGGTCGGCCAGGAGGCCGGTAGGCAACGCGTGCTCGCGCACGGCGCGCGCGAGCTCGGCGAACGGCGGCTCGGTGAGCACCGGCGCATCGGCGCCGGCCGCGATCGCATCGACCGCGCGCCGGTAGCGGCCGAGCGCGGCGAGGCGCTCGTGCGGCGCCGCGTCGCCTTCGTCGGCGAGATCGTCGGCGGCGCGAGCGAACCGGTAGATCGCGACGACCGCACGGCGCTCGCGCGGCGGCACGAGGAACGAGGCGACGGGGAAATTCTCGTAATGTCCGACCGACACGGGTTCGAGCTTGGCGCCGGCGGCACCGGACGGCTGGTCCGGGGGTCCGCGTTCGGCTATAATTTTGCGTTTGGCAGCCGGGGCGGCTCGCGTCGCCGAGGGCGCCCGAGCGCCGCGAAAGTGGCGGAATCGGCAGACGCACCGGGCTTAGGACCCGGCGGGGCAACCCATGGGGGTTCGAGTCCCCCCTTTCGCACCACCGCCGCCTCCGCTAAAGCGGCGGCAACTATCTCCGGAATGTAGCACGGGGCCTTGCGCAGGCCGGCCCTCAACGCAGCCTACGACGACGAATCCCATGACCGAAACCGCCCGCACCGCCGCGCTCGAGCGCCGACTCGACGTCGCCGTCCCGATCGCCGACATCGACGGCGAAGTGAACCGCCGCCTCGCCAATCTCGCGAAGACCGTCAAGGTCCCGGGCTTCCGGCCCGGCCACGTGCCGATCAAGATGGTCGCGCAGCAGTACGGGCCGCAGGTGCGATCCGACGTGATCTCGGAAGCGGTTCAGTCGCGCTTCCAGGACGCGGTGAAGGCGCAGAACCTGCGGATCGCCGGCATGCCGCGCATCGAGCCGCACCCGTCGCCGACCCAGCAGGGCCAGGCGCTCGAGTTCTCGGCGGTGTTCGAGATCTATCCGGAGATCACGCTCGGCGACCTCTCCGCGGTGACGATCGACCGCCCGCAGGTCGACGTGACCGACACCGACATCGACCGCACGATCGAGGCGCTGCGCCGCCAGCATGCGACCTGGCACGACGCGACCGAGGGTGCGGCCGACGGCGACCGCGTGCTCGTCGACTTCACCGGGACGATCGACGGCGTCGAGTTCCCGGGCGGCCAGGCGCGCGACTTCACGATCACGATCGGCGAAGGCCGCATGCTCCCCGAGTTCGAGGCCGCGGTGCAGGGCATGAAGGCCGGCGACCAGAAGCGCTTCGACATGACCTTCCCGCAGGACTACCACGGCAAGGAAGTCGCCGGGAAGACCGCGTCGTTCGAGCTTTCGGCGAAAAAAGTCAGCACGCCGACGCTGCCGCCGCTCGACGAGGGTTTCGCGAAGAGCTTCGGGATCGCGTCCGGCTCGGTCGGCGACCTTCGCAACGAGATCGCGCAGAACCTCGAGCTCGAGCTCGCCCGCAAGGTCGAGTCGGTGATCAAGGAGCAGGCGATCGCCGCGCTGCGCGCCAAGGCGACGTTCACGCCGCCGCGCTCACTGGTCGAGGTCGAGTCGGCGAACCTGGCGCAGCGCATGGCCGACAACCTGCGCCAGCAGGGCATGAAGCCCGAAGACATGAAGATCTCGCCGGAGATGTTCCGGCAGGAGGCCGAGGACCGCGTCGTGATCGGCCTGGTGCTCGGCGACCTCGTCCGCAACCACGGGCTCGCGGCGACGCGCGAGCAGGTCAGGACGCGCGTCGAGGCGCTCTCGCAGACCTACGAGCAGCCCGATGCCGTCATTCGCTGGCACTACGAAAAGCCCGAGCGCCTGATCGAGTTCGAGACCGCCGCCGTGGAGCGCAACGTTGTCGACTGGGTTCTGACGCGCGCACGGGTCGTCGACCGCCCGACTTCGTTCGAGGCGCTGATGGGCCCGGCGCGCGCCGGTTGACCGGCCCAGCCGCCCGTCGGTGCCTGACCGCTTGACGTAGGGGCGCGCGAGTCCCATCTTGGCGGGAGACGCAGCGCTCCCGCTGCGCCTGTCAACTACAGCATTGGAATCTTCGCCCATGACGGAACCGCAGGGCCTCGGCCTTATCCCGATGGTGATCGAGCAGAGCGGACGCGGCGAGCGCGCGTACGACATCTACTCGCGCCTGCTGAAGGAGCGCGTCGTGTTCCTGGTCGGGGCGGTCAACGAGAACACCGCGAACCTCGTGGTCGCGCAGATGCTGTTCCTCGAGTCCGAGAACCCGGACAAGGAGATCCACTTCTACATCAACTCGCCGGGCGGCTCGGTGTCGGCGGGGATGGCGATCTACGACACGATGCAGTTCATCAAGCCGGACGTGTCGACGCTGTGCACCGGGATGGCCGCGTCGATGGCGGCGTTCCTGCTCGCCGCCGGCGCGAAGGGCAAGCGCTTCGCGCTGCCGAACTCGACGGTCATGATCCACCAGCCGCTCGGCGGCTTCCAAGGACAGGCGTCCGACATCGAGATCCACGCGAAGTACATCCTGTCGCTACGGGAACGCCTGAACAAGCTCCTTGCCCTACACACCGGGCAGACCGTCGAGAAGATCGACCGGGACACCGACCGGGACAACTTCCTGACGGCGGAGGAATCCGTCGGCTACGGCCTGATCGACAAGGTCTTGCACAAGCGGGTGCCGGGCGCGTAAAGTAGGCCCCGAGGATTCTTACGCAGGTCATTGAATGGCCGATAAATCTTCCAGCGACAAGCTGCTGTACTGCTCCTTCTGCGGCAAGAGCCAGCATGAGGTGCGGAAGCTCATCGCCGGCCCGTCGGTGTTCATCTGCGACGAGTGCATCGAGCTTTGCAACGACATCATCCGCGAGGAAGGCGCCTCGACCGGCGAGGCCCGCGGCGCGAGCAACAAGCTCCCGACCCCGCACGAGATCCGCTCGATCCTTGACCAGTACGTGATCGGCCAGGAGCCGGCCAAGAAGATCCTGTCGGTCGCGGTCTACAACCACTACAAGCGGCTCGAGTCCGGCGCCAAGGAAGACGACGTCGAGCTCGCCAAGTCGAACATCCTCTTGATCGGCCCGACCGGCTCGGGCAAGACGCTGCTCGCCCAGACGCTGGCGCGCCTGCTCGACGTCCCGTTCGTGATCGCCGACGCGACCACGCTGACCGAGGCGGGCTACGTCGGCGAGGACGTCGAGAACATCATCCAGAAGCTGCTCCAGAAGTGCGACTACGACATCGACAAGGCCCAACGCGGCATCGTCTACATCGACGAGATCGACAAGATCTCGCGCAAGAGCGACAACCCGTCGATCACGCGTGACGTCTCGGGCGAGGGTGTCCAGCAGGCGCTCCTGAAGCTGATCGAGGGCACGATCGCGAGCGTTCCGCCGCAGGGCGGCCGCAAGCACCCGAACCAGGAGTTCGTCCAGGTCGACACGACCAACATCCTGTTCGTCTGCGGCGGCGCGTTCGACGGCCTCGAGAAGATCGTCCGCCAGCGCAGCGCGAAGACCGGCATCGGCTTCGGCGCCGAGGTCGCGTCGCCCGACGACCGCAAGAACATCAGCGCGATGCTGCGGCAGTCGGAGCCCGAGGACCTGATCAAGTTCGGCCTGATCCCGGAGTTCGTCGGCCGGCTGCCGGTCGTCGCGACGCTCGACGAGCTCGACGAGGCCGCGCTGATCCAGATCCTGGTCGAGCCCAAGAACGCGCTGATCAAGCAGTACCAGAAGATGTTCCGGATGGAAGGCGTCGAGCTCGAGATCCGCGAGGCGGCGCTGCGTGCGATCGCAAGGAAGGCGCTGGCGCGCAAGACCGGCGCCCGGGGGCTGCGCTCGATCCTGGAACAGACGTTGCTCGACGTGATGTACGACCTGCCGTCCCTCACCAACCTGTCGCGCGTGATCGTCGACGAATCGACCATCACGCACGATGGCAAGCCGCTGTTGATGTTCGCCGACCCGCCGAAAGTGGCGTCGGCGCACTCATAGTCCGACAGCGGCTTTCCAGCTGCACCAACCTGGTGCGTAGGACGGCTTGACAAGGCCGTCCCACCGCCCCATGTTGCCCGTACCCCCCTGAAAGGTTTCCCTCGCAATGGCCCAGGACACCCCCCTCCCGACGAACGAGCCCGTGAGCCTTCCGCTGCTTCCGCTGCGGGACGTCGTCGTGTTCCCGCACATGGTCATCCCGCTGTTCGTCGGCCGCCCCAAGTCGATCAAGGCGCTGGATGCGGCGATGGAGGCGGGCAAGCACATCCTGCTCGTGGCCCAGAAGCAGGCGGCCAAGGACGACCCGGGCGCCGAGGACCTCTACGAGATCGGCAGCGTCGCGACGGTGCTGCAGATGCTCAAGCTGCCGGACGGCACGGTGAAGGTGCTGGTCGAAGGGACGCAGCGCGCGCGGATCGAGTCGGTCAAGGACACGGCTGACCTGCTCACCGCCTCGGCGCGCCCGATCGCGATCGACGCGGGCCCCGCGCACGAGGTCGAGGCGATGCGCCGCGCGCTGCTCGCGCAGTTCGACCAGTACGTCAAGCTCAACAAGAAGATCCCGCCCGAGATCCTGACCTCGATGTCCGGGATCGACGACGGCGGCCGCCTGGCCGACGCGATCGCCGCGCACCTGCCGCTCAAGCTCGAGCAGAAGCAGCAGATCCTCGAGATGAGCGACCCGGTCAAGCGCCTCGAGCACCTGCTCGGGCTGCTCGAGGGCGAGGTCGACATCCTGCAGGTCGAGAAGCGCATCCGCGGCCGCGTGAAGCGGCAGATGGAGAAGAGCCAGCGCGAGTACTACCTGAACGAGCAGGTCAAGGCGATCCAGAAGGAATTGGGCGAGGGCGACGAGAACGCCGACCTCGACGAGATGGAGAAGAAGATCAAGTCGGCCCGCATGAGCAAGGAGGCCGAGGCGAAGGCGATGAACGAGCTCAAGAAGCTCAGGATGATGTCGCCGATGTCCGCCGAGGCGACGGTCGTCCGCAACTTCATCGACACGCTCGTCGGGCTGCCCTGGCGCAAGAAGAGCAAGATCAACAAGGACCTCGCGCACGCGGTCAAGATCCTCGACGCCGACCACTACGGCCTCGAGAAGGTCAAGGAACGCATCATCGAGTACCTCGCGGTCCAGCAGCGCGTCGACCGCCTGAAGGGCCCGATCCTGTGCCTCGTCGGCCCGCCCGGCGTCGGCAAGACCTCGCTCGGC
>DATBSV010000422.1:0-9802 GCA_036559685.1 Casimicrobiaceae bacterium | reverse complement strand
GAGCTCGGTCAGGAGGCCGGTCTTCTCGATCGTGCGCTTGAAACGGCGGAGCGCGGCCTCGAACGGCTCGTTCTCGCGGACTCGGACGCTGGGCATAGAGGGCTTGGACCTTTACTTTCTGGCTTTCGGATCAGTGACTTGTACGGGGCCCGGCCGAGAGCAACCGGCGGGCGCCGCAGGTAATCCATAAGTATAGCTGCCGCCTATCCGCCCGGCAAGGGGCTGCTAGACTGGCCCGGTCATGCGTGTCCTGGGCATCGAAACCTCCTGCGACGAGACCGGCGTCGCCGTCTACGACACGGAAGCTGGCCTCCTCGCCCACCGGCTGCACTCGCAGGTCGACCTGCATGCCCGCTACGGCGGGGTCGTCCCCGAGCTCGCGTCGCGCGACCACATCAAGCGGCTGGTTCCGTTGATCGAGGAGGTCGCGGCCGAGGCCGGCACCCGCCTCGCCGACCTGGACGGCATCGCCTACACCGAAGGCCCCGGGCTCGCGGGCGCGCTGCTGGTCGGGGCGAGCGTCGCCAACGCGCTCGGGCTCGCGCTCGGCAAGCCGGTCGTCGGCATCCATCATCTCGAAGGTCACCTGCTGTCGCCGCTGCTCGCGGAACCGCGGCCGGACTTCCCGTTCGTCGCGCTGCTGGTGTCGGGCGGGCACAGCCAGCTCTACGAAGTCGCGGGCGTGGGGCGCTACACGCTGATCGGCGACACGCTCGACGACGCCGCCGGCGAGGCGTTCGACAAGACCGCGACGCTGCTCGGACTGCCGTACCCGGGCGGACCGGCGCTCGCGAAGCTCGCCGAGTCGGGCCGCGCCGGCGTGGTGTCGCTGCCGCGGCCGATGATCGATTCCGGCGACCTCATGATGAGCTTCTCCGGATTGAAGACCGCGGTGCTGACGCTCGTGCGCAAGCGCGAGGCCGGCGGCGCGCTCGACGCGCGCGCGAAGGCCGACATCGCGGCCGAGTTCGAGCAGGCGGTCGTCGACGTGCTCTGCGCGAAGGCCATTCGCGCGCTGGATCGCAGCGGCGCGTCGCGGCTCGTCGTCGCGGGCGGCGTCGGCGCGAACCTCAGGCTGCGCGAGCGGCTGAAGCGCGAGGTCGCGCGCCGGGGCGCGGAAGTCTACTTCCCGGATCTGGTCTTCTGCACCGACAACGGCGCGATGATCGCGCTCGCCGGCGCGATGCGGCTCGCGCAGGCGCGTAGCGACGGCGTGTTCACCGTGCGGCCGCGCTGGGAGCTCGAATCGTTGCCTGCCGCGTGACGCTAGCGGCCGATCGTCCGCTCGCGTCCTGCGAGGAGTCCCTGGATGTTGGCCTTGTGGCGCCACACGAGGATCAGCGCGATCGGCACCATCGCCCACGCGATCGGAGCGTTGCCCGCCACGTAGAACATGCCGAGCGGCGTCAGCGCCGCGGCAACGAGCGCGGCGACCGAGCTGATCTTGAAGCCGTACGCGATCAGCAGCCACACGGCGGTCAGCGCGAGGCCGAGCGGCCAGTGCAGCGCGAACACGACGCCGGCGCAGGTCGCGATGCCTTTGCCTCCCTTGAACCGGTGGAACACCGGCCAGCAGTGCCCGACGATCACCGCGATCGCGGCCACGGCTACTGTCCATTCCGGTGCGTCGACGAGCGGCGCGATCTTGATCGCGGCGAAGACCGCGACGAATCCCTTGATCCCGTCGCCGAGGAGCGTGAGCAGCGCCGCCCGCTTGTTGCCCGTGCGCAGGACGTTGGTCGCGCCCGGGTTGCCCGAGCCGTACTCGTGCGGGTCGGGAAGCCCGAACGCCTTGCTGACGACGACGGCGAACGAGACCGAGCCGATCAGGTAGGCGGCGACAACGATGGCGAGCGCGGCGAGCATGTTGCTAAGATTGTAGTCGACCAGGCACCGATACCGTGAACGAGCCACGTAACACGATATTCATCCACGACATGCGCGTGACCACGCGCATCGGCGTCTATGCGTGGGAAGCGCATATGGACCAGACGGTGCGCCTCGACATCGAGATCGGCGCGCCGTCGGAGAAGCCGTTCGCGTCGGGCAAGCTCGACGACGCGCTCGACTATGCGGCGGTCGTCAAGCGCATCCGCGCGTACGCCGAGGCGCACGAGCATCCGCTGCTCGAGCGCTTCGCCGAGGGCATCGCGACGCTGGTGCGCGGCGAGTTCGGCGCGCCGTGGGTGCGCGTGCGCGTCGCCAAGCTCGGCGCCCTGCCGGGCGTCAAGGAGATCGGCGTCGAGATCTTGCGATGATCCCCCCGAAGCGGCCTGCGGCCGCCTCCCCCCAGGGGGCACCGCGCCCTCGGGACGGCCCGTCGGACGCGGTCGTCCGTTAGCGATCCTGCGCCAGCAGGGCGGCGTTGCCGCCCGCCGCGGCGATGTTGACCGTGCGTGTGCGCTCCACGGCGAAGCGCGGCAGGTAGTGCGGTCCGCCGGCCTTCGGGCCGGTCCCCGACAAGCCCTCGCCGCCGAACGGCTGCACGCCGACGACCGCGCCGATCATGTTGCGGTTGACGTAGAGGTTGCCGACGCGCGCGCGGTCCGCGATGCGCGCGATCGTCTGGTCGATGCGGCTGTGGATGCCCATCGTCAGCCCGTAGCCGCTCGCGTTGATCGTGTCGACCAGCGCGTCGAGCTCGGCGGCATCCCATTCGACGACGTGCAGCACCGGCCCGAAGATCTCGCGCGTGAGCCGCTCGAGCCGGTCGAGCGTGACGAGCGTCGGCGCGACGAACGACCCGCGCGCCGTCGCCGCCGGCATGGGCGTCCGGTGGCGCACGTAGCCGAGCGCGCGCATCGCCTCGACATGCTTTTCCAGGGCATCCCGCGCCTCGACGTCGATCACCGGGCCGACGTCGGTCGCGAGCTGCGCCGGGTCGCCGATCGTAAGCTCGTCCATCGCACCTTCGAGCAGCGCCAGGATGCGCGGCGCGATGTCGCGCTGCACGCACAGCACGCGCAGCGCCGAGCAGCGCTGGCCCGCGCTGTCGTACGCCGAGACGATCGCGTCGGCGACGACCTGCTCGGGCAGCGCGGAGCTGTCGGCGATCAGCGCGTTCAAGCCCCCGGTCTCCGCGATCAGCGGCACGAGCGGCACGCGCGACGCCAGCGTGCGCGCGATCGCGGCGGCCGTGTCGGTCGAGCCGGTGAACGCGACGCCCGCGATGCGCGCATCGGCGGTCAGCGCGGCACCGACGACCTCGCCCGGACCCGGTAGTAACGCGATCACATCGGTGGGGAGACCCGCCTCGAGCATCGTCTCGACCGCGAGTGCTGCCACGAGCGGCGTCTGCTCGGCCGGTTTCGCGGCGACCGTATTTCCCGCGGCGAGCGCGGCGGCGACCTGGCCGGTGAAGATCGCGAGCGGGAAGTTCCACGGCGAGATGCACGCGAACACGCCGCGCCCGTGCAGCGACAACGTATTGGTCTCGCCGGTGGGCGAGGGCAGCGACATCGGCTGGCCGAACTGCGCGCGCGCCTGCACCGCGTAATAGCGGCAGAAGTCGACGGCCTCGCGCACCTCGGCGATCGACGCGAGGCGCGTCTTGCCGGCCTCGCGGGCGAGCCGGACGACGAAGCCGTCGAGGCGGCGCTCGAACGCATCGGCGATCGCGTCGAGGATCGCGGCGCGCGCCTCGCCGCCGCGCTCGTCCCACGCCGGCTGCGCCTTGGCGAGCACGCCCAGCGCGCGATCGACGACCGCCGCGTCGGCGTCGATCGTGGTGCCGATCGTGCGCGTCGCGTCCGACGGATCGACGACGTCGCGCACGACGCCGTCGGTCCGCAAGCCGCCGACGATCGGCCCGCCGCGCCACCGCGGCGCCGTGGCCTCCGCGAGCGCGGCATCGAGGCGGGCCATCGCGTCCTGGTCGGCGAGCGTCACGCCGTCCGAATTCCGGCGATGGCCATAGAGGTCGCGCGGCCGCGGCGTCAGCTTGTTGGGCGCGAAGCCGTGCGCGGCGGCGACCTCGACCGGATCGGCGACGATGTCGGCGATGCTGACCGACGGGTCGGCGATCCGGTGCACGAACGACGTGTTGGCGCCGTTCTCGAGCAGGCGCCGCACGAGGTAGGGCAGCAGGTCCTCGTGGGTGCCGACCGGCGCGTAGACGCGGCATGCGTGGCCGTGCGGCGGCGCGCACACCTGCGCGTACAGCGACTCGCCCATGCCGTGCAGGCGCTGGAATTCGAACGCGGTGATGCCGCGCACCTTCGCGCGCGCCGCGACCCATGCGACGGTGTGCGCGTTGTGCGACGCGAACATCGGGTAGACGGCGTCGCCGGCGTCGAGCAACGCCCCGGCGCACGCGAGATAGGAGACGTCGGTGTGGACCTTGCGCGTGAACACCGGATAGTCGGCGAGGCCGAGCATCTGCGCGCGCTTGACCTCGGTGTCCCAGTACGCGCCCTTGACCAGCCGCACCGGAATGCGCGTGCGCGTGTCGCGCGCCAGCGCGACGATCCAGTCGATCAGCGGCCGCGCGCGCTTCTGGTACGCCTGCACGGCGAGGCCGAGGCCGTCCCAGGCGGTGAGCGCGGGATCGCGTCGCAGGCGCGCGAAGACCTCGAGCGACAGCTCCAGGCGGTCGGATTCCTCGGCGTCGACGGTGAACCCGATGCCATGCGTGCGCGCCCGCGCCGCGAGCGACGCGACGATCGGCACGAGCTCCGCGAACACGCGATCGGCCTGCACGATCTCGTAGCGCGGGTGCAGCGCCGAGAGCTTGACCGAGATCGACGGCTGCACCCACGCGGCCACGCCGCGGTCGGCAACCGACGCGCCGATCGCGTCGATCGCGCCGGCGTACGCGTCGGCGTAGCGGCGCGCATCGGCGGCCGTGTACGCGGCCTCGCCGAGCATGTCGAACGAGTGGCGCGCGTTCGGATGCGGCGGCTTGCGGCCCCGCGAGATCGCTTCCTCGATCGTGCGTCCCATCACGAACTCGTCGGCCATCAGCTTCATCGCGCGCCGCAACGCGACGCGGACGACCGGCTCGCCGAGGCGCGCGACCAGGCGCTCGTAGCCCGCAACCGGGTCCTTCGCCTCGGTGTCGCCGAGGCGCGCAAGCTTGCCGGTCAGCATGAGCGCCCATGTCCCCGCGTTCACCAGCATCGAGTCGCCGCCGAGATGCTTCTCCCAGTCGCCGCGCGAGAGCTTGTCGCGGATGAGCCGATCCGCCGTCGCCGCATCGGGAATGCGCAGCAGCGCCTCGGCGATGCACATGAGGAGCACGCCTTCGTGGGTGCCGAGGCCGTACTCGGTCAGGAACTGCTCGATGCCCGCGCTGCCGGCCTGATGCGCGCGCACGCCTTCGATCCACGCGGTTGCCTGCGCCGCGACGGCGCGCCTGGCCTCGTCGTCGGTGATGCCCTGAGCGGCGAGACGCTCGAGCGTGCCGACCTCGTCGGCGAGGAACGCCGCGCGGATCGCGGCGCCGTCGGGATCGGAAGGAAACATTCGCATCAATCCTGCGCGGGAGCGGTTGCGATGTCGACCAGCACGGGCTTCAGCACGCGTACGACGTCGGCGGGCGCGAGACCGAGCAGATAGCCGCGCCGGCCGCCGTTGATGTAGACGCGCGGAAGCGATGCGATCGTCGTCTGCATGTAGACCGGCATCGCGCGCCGCGTGCCGAACGGGCTCGTGCCGCCGACCTGGTAGCCCGAATGGCGGTCGGCGACCGCGGGCGCGCACGGCGCGACGGTCTTCACGCCGAGGTGGCGTGCAAGATTCTTGGTCGACACCTCGCGGTCGCCGTGCATCAGCACGACCATCGGCTGCTTGCGGTCGTCCTCCATGACCAGCGTCTTGACGACCTGATGCTCGAGAACGCCGAGCTCGCGCGCGGAGACTTCCGTCCCGCCGCGCTCCTCGTACTCGTACGGGTGGTCGGTCCACGCGACGCCGTGCTCGCGCAGCACGCGGATCGCGTTGGTGACGGGCAATTTCTCCTTGCTCATGACGCCTTGCGCGCGACCATCGGCACCGACCACGGCTCGGGCCAGTGGATGCCGAAAGGCAGGCACGGCTCGTCGGCGATGCGGACGCTCGCGAATCCCGCGCGCTCGAAGGCGCGCAGCAGCGCGTCGCGCGAGAACAGGCGCATCTCGAGCGTGGTGCCCGGCCCGCCGTGGAACACCGGATCGGCGAAGCGCTGCGTGCGGCCGTCGACGGTGCGGTTGACCACGCACCACGCGCCGTCCGCGTGCTCGACGTGCCACGTATGGAGCTCGGGATAGTGCTCCGCGGAGTCCGGCTGGAGGGAGAACGGCACCGTCATCACGAACGTTCCGCCGGGCTTGAGCAGCGCGAGCGCATTGTCGAACGCGCGCGACACGGGCGGGGCGACGTGCTCGAACACGTCGCTCGCGATCACGAAGTCGTGCTTGCCGTGCAGCGAAGGGTCGGTAGCGGTGATGTCGAGCCTGGGCTCGACGTGGAAGAACGTGTTGCGGTAGGCGAACACGCGCGCGAGCGGAGCCGCATAGCACGCGGCGTCGGAAAGGCCGATGCCGACGAGATCGCGGCGCGGCTCGAGGTCCGGCAGCGCATCGTCGCGGCCGAGCAATTCGCGCACGACCAGCTGCGCGATCGAGCGGAATCGTACGGTCGATCCGCAGCGCGGGCAGCTCGGCGTTTCGCGCGACAGCTCCGCCAGCGTCGCGCGCGCCTTCGCCCCGCACAGGTTGCAGCGGAACGCGATCGCGCCGGCCGGCGCGGGACGCACGCGCTGCCACAGTCGTGAGGCAAGGGAGGCCATCGGGACGGCGATTCTAACCGCGCGGATGGTGCTGCGCGTGCAGGCGCTTCAGGCGCTCGCGCGCGACGTGCGTGTAGATCGTGGTCGTCGTGATGTCCGCGTGTCCGAGCAGCAGTTGGACCACACGCAGATCGGCGCCGTGGTTGAGCAAGTGGGTCGCGAACGCGTGGCGCAGGACGTGCGGTGACAGCGCGTCGGCCGGGATGCCAGCCACCGCGCCATAGCGCTTGACCAGGTGCCAGAACGCCTGGCGCGTGAGCGGCGCCTTCCGCGCGGTCACGAACACGTGGTCGACCTTCGCGCCCGCCACGAGCGACGGGCGCGAGCCGGCGAGGTAGCGTTCGATCCAGCCGATCGCCTCTTCGCCCAGCGGGACGAGGCGCTCCTTGCTGCCCTTGCCGAGCACGCGCACCACGCCGTCCTTGAGCGACACGGCGCCGAGCTTGAGGCCGCAAAGCTCGGAGACGCGGAGCCCGGTCGCATAGATCGTCTCGAGCATCGCGCGGTCGCGGAGTCCGAGGAGTGCTTCTGTATTGGGAGCGTGGAGCAACGCCTCGACGTCGCGCTCGGCGAGGTTCTTGGGAAGGCGACGCGGCTTCTTCGGCGCGCGCACGCGGACGGTGGGGTCCTCGCGCACCGCGCCGCGCTCGAGCTCCAGGCGATAGAAGCGACGCAACGCCGAGAGCCGCCGCGCGATCGACGTCGCGCGCGCCTTCGCGCGGAACTGGTCGGCGAGCCACGCCTCGACGTCGGCGCGGTCGGCCGCGTCGAGCGCCTTGCGCCGGCCCGCGAGCCACGCAGCCCAGCCGACGAGGTCCTGCCGGTACGCCGCGAGCGATGTGCGCGCGAGGCCGTCGCGCAGCCACAGCTGGTCCAGGAACGCGTCGATGCGCGCCGACACTTGTGGGTCGGGCTTCAGCCCGACGCTTTTCTCCGCCATCCTCAACGCCCGAAGCGATAGCCCTCGTGCGCCAGGAGCCACCGCTTGATCGCGGACGGGTACACGTGACCGGGTTCCGTGGCGCCCTCCCACGCGAAGAGATCGCTGGTCGCATCGTCGCGTCCGCCGCCGGCGCGGCCCATGAAGCCGCCGAGCGAGCCGAGCCCGCCGACGACGCGGTGGCACGGGATCATGAGCGCGATCGGGTTCGCCCCGCACGCCTGGCCGACCGCGCGCGGCGCGGTGACGAGCTTCTGCGCGAGCTCGCCATAGGTGCGCGACTGCCCGGCAGGAATGCCGCCGATCACGTCCCACACGCGCCGCTGGAACAGCGTGCCCGGCGGCGCGAGCGGGACGGTGAAACGAAAGCCCGGGTCGACGAGGTAGCGCTCGAGCTCGCGCACGGCGCGCTCCGCGACCGGCCCTTCCGGCGCCTGCTCGGGCGTTCCGGACGGCAGGTAGCGCACACGCGTCACGGCCTTCGCATCGGTCGCGATGCCCAGCACCGCGAACGGCGTCGCGAGCGTCGCCTGGAACGCGTGCCTCACCCGAGCTTCATCTGCCGCGGCAGCGCGGTCACGAGGTCCGGGAAGAACCAGATCAGCAGCACCGCGGCGCACATCAGCAGGAAGCTCGGCATCGCGTGCCGCGCGATCCAGGTGATCTGCTTGCCGGTCATTCCCTGCAGCACGAACAGGTTGAAGCCGACCGGCGGGGTGATCTGCGCCATCTCGACGACCAGCACGATGAAGATCCCGAACCATAGGAGGTCGATCTTCGCGAGCTCGACGGTCGGCAGGATCACGCCCATCGTGAGCACGACCATCGAGATGCCGTCGAGGAAGCAGCCCAGCACGATGTAGAACGCCGCGAGCGCGACGATCAGCGCGAACGGGGAGAGGCCGAGCGACGCGATCCACTCGGCGAGGTGGCGCGGCAGCCCGATGTAGCCCATCGCGAGCGTCAGGAACGAGGCGCCCGCGAGGATCAGCGCGATCATGCAGTACAGCCGCGTGGCGCCCATCAGGCTCGCCGCGAAGCTCGCGCGCGTCAGCGATCCCTGCACACCCGAGATCGCGAGCGCTCCGACGACGCCGAACGCCGCCGCCTCCGTCGCGGTCGCGAAGCCCGCGTAGATCGAACCCAGCACGAGCAGGATCAGCGTGACGACCGGGATCAGGTGGCGCGACGCCGTGAGCTTCTGCGCGAACGTCGTGCGCTCCTTGGTGACGGGAACCCGGTCGGGATGCACGAGCGCCCACACGACGAGGAATCCGGAGAACAGGGTCGCGAGCAGGATGCCCGGGACCACGCCGGCGATGAAGAGCTGCGCGATCGACACGTTCGCGGAAACGCCGTAGACGATCATGATGATCGACGGCGGAATCAGGAGTCCCAGCGTGCCCGCGCCCGCGAGCGAGCCGATCGTGATGTCCTCGGGATAGCCGCGGCTCTTGAGCTCCGGAAGCGTCATCTTGCCGATCGTCGCGCAGGTCGCCGCTGAGCTTCCCGAGACGGCCGCAAAGATCGTGCAGCCGATGATGTTGGTGTGCAGCAGTCGCCCGGGCACGCGCTCGAGCCACGGCGCGAGCCCGCGGAACATGTCCTCGGACAGCCGCGTGCGGAACAGGATCTCGCCCATCCAGCAGAAGAGGGGAAGCGCGGTGAGCGTCCACGACGATGCGCTGCCCCAGATCGTCACGGCCATCGCGTCGCCCGCGGGCCGCGCGCTGAAAAGCTCCATGCCGATCCACGCGACGCCCGCCAGCGCGAGGCCGATCCAGACACCGCTCCCGAGCAGCGCGAACAGCGCCACGATCAGGAGCAGCGTGATGACCGGGTCACTCATTTCGCAGCGCCTCGGCGGGCTTCGCGTGCGAGCGCCGGCCGCGCCATTCGGCGACCAGCTCGTCGGCGAGCGCGATCGCCAGGATCGTCGTTCCGATCGCCATCGCGAGCTGCGGGATCCACAGCGGCGTCGCGTCGTTGGCGGTCGAGATGTCGTGGAAGTCGTGCGACTGGTACGCGAGCCGGATCGAATACGCGGCGAACAGGGCCGCCAGCAGCGTCGACGCGGCGAGCGCCCACAGCTCGAG
>DATBSV010000421.1:0-7319 GCA_036559685.1 Casimicrobiaceae bacterium | reverse complement strand
ATTCCGCGATCACCGTCACGCCGCACGTCTCCGCGGTCACGCGCGTCGCCGATTCGGTAGCGCAGGTGGTCGCGAAGCTACGCGCCTTCGAGCGCGGCGAGAGCGTCGGCGGCATCGTCGATCGCGCACGAGGCTACTAGTGGCCTGTAACGGGGGAATCGATCGTGGCTGGCTTGCTATTCGCGCCGATGGCGGCGTTGCCACTGCTTGCAAGGGGACCTACCCTTGCTGCGCAGCGGCGCCTTGCACTCGGCGCGACTAGCGGGGCCACCTCGCTTTCGCTCACGACCCCTTCCCCCCTTACAGGCCACTAGCGAACAGGCCCTGACATGGCGAACCTACCCGCGCGCGTGCGCATCGTCGACGTCGGCCCGCGCGACGGCCTGCAGAACGAAAAGGCCGTCGTGCCGACCGACGTCAAGGTCGCGCTGATCGAGGCGCTCGCCGATGCCGGCATCCCGTCGATCGAGGCGACGAGCTTCGTTTCGCCGAAGTGGGTCCCGCAGATGGCCGACGCCGCCGACGTGATGGCGCGGATCTCGCGACGGCGCGGCGTCGTCTACGCGGTGCTGACGCCCAACATGAAGGGTTTCGAAGGCGCGCTCGCGGCGAAGGCCGACGAGGTCGTCGTGTTCGGTGCGGCGAGCGAGGCGTTCTCGCAGAAGAACATCAACTGCTCGATCGCCGAGTCGATCGAACGATTCGCTCCCGTGGCGCGCGCGGCGCGCGAGGCCGGCATGAAGGTGCGCGGCGCGATCTCATGCTGCCTCGGCTGCCCGTACCAGGGCGAGGTGAAGCCCGAAGCGGTCGGCTACGTCGCGCGGCTCATGCACGGCATCGGCGTGCAGCACATCGGCGTCGCCGACACGATCGGCGTCGGCACGCCGGCGGCGACGCAGCGAGCGCTGGAGGCTGCGCTCGCCGTCTACCCGATCGACGAAGTGAGCGGCCATTTCCACGACACCTACGGCATGGCGCTCGCGAACGTCTACGCGAGCCTCGAGATGGGGATCGCGACGTTCGACGCGTCGGTCGCAGGCCTGGGCGGCTGCCCGTACGCGAAGGGCGCCACCGGCAACGTCGCGACCGAGGACGTCGTCTACCTGCTGCAGGGATTGGGGATCGAGACCGGCATCGACCTCGCGAAGCTGCGCGCCGCGGGCCGCATGATCTCGCAGCACCTCGGCCGCACGACCAGCTCGCGCGTCGCGCAGGCGCTCGACGCGAAGGCGGCATGAGCACGGCGCTGACTGCCGTTGCATCGCCTTGTACGTCGGTGTGCCGGATGGACGAGGCGAGCGGGCTCTGCGTCGGCTGCGCGCGCACGCTCGACGAGATCGCGAGTTGGAGCGTGCTCGACGACGACGCGCGGCGCGCGATCGTCGCGGCGCTGCCTTCGCGCAAGGCGCACTTCGCCGCGTCCGCCGGCGGCCGGCGATGATCGTCGACTGGTACTTCGACTTCGTCTCGCCGTTCGCGTACCTGCAGAGCGAACGACTCGCCGCGCTGCCCGCGCGCCTGCAGGTGCGCTACAAGCCGATCCTGTTCGCGGCGCTGCTCGACGCGAACGGGCAGAAGGGGCCGGCCGAGATCCCCGCCAAGCGCGCGTTCACCTACCGCTACGTCGTGTGGCAGGCGCGGCGCCTGGGGGTGACCGTCAAGTTCCCGCACGAGCACCCGTTCAACCCGCTGGCGCTGTTGCGCCTCGCGATCGCGTGCGACTGCACGCCCGACGCCGTCCACCGGATCTTCCGCTTCGTGTGGCGCGACGGGCGCCTGCCCGATCTGCCGATCGAGTGGGCCGAGCTCGCGCACGACCTCGGCATCCCCGACGCGGCGTCGCGCATCGCCGCGCCCGAGGTCAAGGCCGAGCTTCGCCGCAACACCGACGAGGCGATCGCGCGCGGCGTGTTCGGCGTGCCGACGCTCGCGGTCGGCGACGAGCTGTTCTGGGGCGACGACGCGACGGCGATGGCGATCGACTACGCGATGGCCGGCTGCCGCTACGACGATCCCGAGTACGCGCGCGTCTCGTCGCTGCCGATCGGTGCGGCGCGCGACAAGCGACCGCGGAAGCCGGAACCGAAGAAACGCACGAAGATCGTGGGGACGGCTAGCTAGATTTCGCCACGCCCGCTGCAACCAACGCGTCGATCGCGCGTTCGTCGTACCCGGCTTCGCGCAACAATTCGCGTGTGTGCTCGCCCTGGGCCGGCGCCTTCCGCGTCACGGCGAAGCGATGTCCCGACAGCTGCCAGGGCGGTGCGTACGATCGCGCGCCGTCGTCCGCGGTCACGACCATCCCTCGCGCGGCGAATTGCGGATCGTCGAGCGCCTCGTTTAGCGTCGCCACCGGCGTGACGCACGCGTCGACGCCGTCGAACGCATGGATCCACTCGGCGAGCGTGCGCGACGCAAACACCTTTTCGAGCTCCCCGCGCACCTTTGCGCCAGCGCTGCCGGTCGCGAGCTGGGCCGCGACGAGGTCGGCGCGACCGATGGTTTCGCACAGCGCACGCCAGAACTTCGCCTCCAGCGCGCCGACGGCGAGCCAGCGTCCGTCGCGCGTCGGGTAGACGCCGTAGCACGGGACGCCGCCGGTCAGCAGGTCCTCGCCGCGCGGCGACGGGCGCCCGTGCTGCTCGAGCGCCTGCAACGCGAAGATGTTGTGCGCCAGGGCGCCGTCGGCCATCGCGACGTCGACGTAGCGGCCCTTGCCCGTGCGCTGCGCACCGACGAGCGCGGCGAGGATCGCCGCCGCGGCGGCCATCGCGCCGCCGAGCAGGTCGGCGATCTGCAGGTTCGACAGCGCGGGCGGACCGCCGCGCGCGCCGGTCTGGTCGAGCACGCCCGCGTAGCCGAGGTAGTTGATGTCGTGGCCCGCGTGCGAAGCGCGCGGCCCGGACTGGCCGTAGCCGGTGATCGACGCGTAGACGATCGCCGGCCGAACCGCGCGCACCGCGTCGTAGCCGACGCCCAGCGACGCGACGACGCCCGGCCGGAAGCTCTCGACGACGGCGTCGGCGCGGCGTGCGAGCGCGAGGAACGCTTCGCGTCCGCGCGCGTCCTTGAGATCGAGCGCCACCGAGCGCTTGTTGCGGTTGACGTGGCGGAAGAACGCGCTGGGCCGCTCGCCGATCGCGCCGAGCGTGCGCGCATAGTCGCCCGCGCCGGTGTCCTCGATCTTGACGACGTCGGCGCCGAGGTCGGCGAGGTGCAGCGTGCAGGCCGGACCGGGCAGCAGGCGCGTCAGGTCCAGGACGCGGATCCCCTCGAGGGGGGCGCCCGCGCGGGGTGGCCCCCCCGAGGCGCGCTTCGCGCGCTTCCCCCCGAGGGGGCCGGCGACCTCGGGGCGGCCCTTCGGTCGCCGATGCGCGCTCAACCGAAGTCGTCCGCGCCCGCGATGCCCAAGGCAAGCTTGACGCTGCGCGCGGTCGCGAGCGCCTCGCCGAGCGTCGCGCCGAGGCAGGTCACGTGGCCCATCTTGCGGCCGCGGCGCGGCTCGTGCTTGCCGTACAGGTGGAGCTTCGCGTTGCCGTGCGCGAGCACGCGCGTCCAGTCGGGGTCGCGCGGCGTCGCGGCGGCCGCGTCGGCGAACCAGACGTCGCCGAGCAGGTTGACCATGACCGCCGGCGTGTGCTGGCGCGTGTCGCCGAGCGGCAGGCCGGCGAGCACGCGCGCCTGCTGCTCGAACTGCGATGTGACGCACGCGTCGATCGTGTAGTGGCCGCTGTTGTGCGGCCGCGGCGCGATCTCGTTGACCAGCAGCGCGCCGTCGCGCGTCGCGAACATCTCGACGCACAGTACCCCGCGGTAGTCGAGCGCAGCGGCGACGCCGGTCGCGATCTCTCGCGCGCGCGCCGCGAGCGTGGCGTCGACGCGTGCCGGCGCGATCGTCACGTCGAGGATGCCGTCGCGGTGGCGGTTTTCGGCGACCGGCCAGGTCGCGCTCGCGCCCGACTCGTCGCGCGCGACGATCACCGAGACCTCGCACGCGAGGTCGACGAAGCGCTCGAGCACGCACGCGACGCGGCCCATGCGCTCGAACGCCTGCGCCACCTCGTCGCGCCGGCTCACGCGGACCTGTCCCTTGCCGTCGTAGCCCAGCCGGGCGCTCTTGACGATGCCGGGCACGAGAGCTGCGTCGGCGCGAGCGGCGTCGTCGGCGCTCCTCAGCACCGCGAATGGCGCCACCGCGAATCCGTGACCGGCGAGGAAGGTCTTCTCGCTGATGCGGTCCTGCGCGATCGCGACGCTCGCCGCCGTCGGCGTCACGCGCGCGGTGCGCGACAGGAACTCGAGCGACGCCGCCGGCACGTTCTCGAATTCGGTCGTGGCGGCGTCGGCGAGCGCGGCGAGGCGTGCGAGGCCCGCGGGCTCCAGGTAGTCGGCGTGGATGTGACGATCGGCGACGCTCGCGGCCGGACCGTCGGACGCAGGGTCCAGGACGGCGACGCGGTAGCCGAGGCTCTGCGCGGCCATGCAGAACATCCGGCCCAGCTGGCCTCCGCCGAGCAACCCGAGCCAGCGCCCGGGCGCGACCGGGGTCACGACGGCTTCGGCTCGGGCGGCACCGACATCGCCCGCGCGGCCGTCGTCTGCTTGGCGCGGAACGCGGCGAGCTTGCGCGCGAGCGCCGGATCGGTCGCCGCGAGCATCGCGACGGCGAACAGGCCCGCGTTCGCCGCGCCGGCCTCGCCGATCGCGAACGTCGCCACCGGGATGCCCTTGGGCATCTGGACGATCGAGTAGAGCGAATCCTCGCCGCGCAGGTACTTCGACGGCACCGGCACGCCGAGCACCGGCACGATGGTCTTCGACGCGAGCATCCCGGGCAGGTGCGCCGCGCCGCCGGCGCCCGCGATGATGCAACGCAGGCCGCGAGACTGCGCGTCCTCGGCGTACTCGAACATGTCGTCGGGCATCCGGTGCGCCGAAACGACGCGCGCCTCGTAGGGAACGCCGAACGCGTCGAGCTGCGCGGCCGCGTGGCGCAGCGTCTCCCAGTCGCTGTCGCTGCCCATTACGACGCCCACCTGCGGGGTGGCGCTCTTGCGCTGTGCCATCGGCTGGTAACTCCTCGCGGCGCCTTCGGTGGAAGCGCGCGAATTCTAGCAACGACGGCGCGGCGCGTCGAACCGCCGACCGGCGGCGCTGTCCCACCTCGATCGGGCGAGTTGTGGTGCCCGCCCCGAACCCCGACAATCGCCCATGGCCGTCCTGACCGTCCTCCGCGCACTCGCCCTGGCGCTCGCCGTCGCCCACGCCGCGACGGCGGCCGCCCAGGGGACCGATGCCGACGTGCTCGCCGCGAAAGCCGCCCACGACCGCGGCGACCCGGCGCGGCTCGACGCGCTCGTCCCGCGCGCGAAAGGGCACGTGCTCGAGCCCTATGTCGCGTACTGGCAGTTGAGGCTGGGCATCGACAATGCGGGAGCGGAAACCGTGCGCGCGTTCGTCGCGAAGTACAAAGATACGCCGCTCGCCGAGCGCGCACACGCCGACTACCTGCGCTCGCTGGGCCGCAAGGCCGACTGGGCGCGCTTCTCTGCCGCCTACGTGGCCGGCACCTACGAGGACGACGCCGAGATCGCGTGCGACGCGCGTCTCGCCGCGCGCCAGCGCAACGGCGACACGGCGCTCGCGCCGGCCAAGGCGCTCTGGTTCACCGGGCAGGCGACCCCCGACGCGTGCGAGCCCGTGTTCGCCGCGCTGATCCAGCGCGGCACGATCACGCTCGACGACCGCTGGGCTCGCTACCGTCTCGCGTTGGAGGCCGGCAACGTGCGACTCGCGCAGCAGCTCGCCTCGGACCTGCCGATGGCCGAGCGCATCGATCCGCGCGACTTCAAGCGCATCGACGCGAAGCCCGCGGCGGAGCTCGCGCTGGGCGCGTTCCGGAAGTCGCACGACGGGCGCGAGCTCGCGCTCTACGCGCTCGAGCGCGCCGCGCGCAGCGACCCCGAGGCCGCGCGCGCGGCCTGGCTCAAGCACCGCGACAAGCTCGGCCCGGGCGAGCGCGCCTGGGGCAACGCGCGCCTCGCTTTCCACGCGTCGCGGCAGCTCGCGCCGTGGGCGAACGACGCGTGGCGCGAGCCGCTGCCCGAGGCGATGACCGCGGACATGCGCGCCTGGCGCGTGCGCGCCGCGCTCAGGGCGAAGGCCTGGCCCGACGTCCTCGCCGCGATCGACGCGCTGCCGCGCGCGACGGCCGACGAGGCGACGTGGCGTTACTGGCGCGCCCGCGCCCTCGCGGCGACCGCCCGGAACGGCGAGGCGCGCGCGATCTATGCGGCGCTCGCCGTCGAGCACGACTACCACGGCCTGCTCGCCGCCGAGACGCTCGGCATGTGCGTCGATCCGCAGAGCGAGCCGGTGCGGGCCGACCTGGCCTGGCAGGCGGGCTTTGCGGCACGCGACGACGTGCGCCGCGCCGTCAAGCTCGCGCAGCTCGACCTGCGCGCCGAGTCGCAGCGCGAGTGGCTCGCGATCGTGCGCGGCTTCGGCGACGACGCGCTCAACCAGGCGGCGATCTACGCCGCGTCGCAGGGCATGAACGACCGCGCGATCAACACGGCCAACCGGACGCGCGAGCGTCACGATTACGCGTTGCGCTACCCGGTGCCGTACAAGCCGCAATTCGAGGCCGCCGCGCGCGACGTCGGCGTCGACGAGGCGCTGCTGCGCGGCATCGCGCGCCAGGAATCGCGCTTCGTGCCCGAGATCGTGTCGTCGGCCGGGGCGGTCGGGCTCATGCAACTCATGCCCGGGACGGCCCGCTGGGTCGCCAAGCAGGCCGGGCGCGCCGACTACACGCCCGCGCGCATCAACGACCTGGACGTCAACACGCAGTTCGGCGCGTTCTACTTCAAGTACTGGCTCGACCGCCTCGACGGCTCGGTCGCGCTGGCGGCCGCTGCGTATAATGCGGGCCCCGGCCGCGCGCAGCAGTGGCGGCCGAGCGAGCCGCTCGACGGCGCGATCTGGGTCGAGACCATCCCGTTCAACGAGACGCGCGACTACGTGAAGAAGGTGATCGCGAACTCGGTCTACTACGCGCGCGCGTTCGGCGACTCGTCGGTCGAGGTGCGGCACCGTCTCGGCACGGTCGCGCCGCGGGCCGCCGGCGCGACCGTGCCGGCCGGCACGCCGGTCGCCGCGAAAGAGTAGGGCCTGTGAGCGCTACGGGGACGCTCGCGTGACTCAGCAAACGGCCGCCATCGAGGCGCACACCGCAAGCCGTAGTCAATCTACGGCGAGGATGTGCAACGATGAGGGCGGCCGTTTGCTGAGATCACCCGGAGGGCCCATGCCGCGCT
>DATBSV010000420.1:0-12733 GCA_036559685.1 Casimicrobiaceae bacterium | reverse complement strand
ATTTCGAGTCCGTGCGATGGTCGATGGACGCCGACGTGCCGTGGGCGACGTTCGACGCCTCGAAGCTCTCGGAAGAGCAGGCGCGCACGATCAAGATGAACGCCATCACCGAGTGGGCGGCGCTGCCGGCCACCGAGATGTTCCTGCGCGACAACCAGGACGACAGCGATTTCTCCGCGTTCATGTCGATCTGGTTCTACGAGGAGCAGAAGCACTCGCTGGTGCTGATGGAGTACCTGCGCCGCTTCCGTCCCGACCTCGCGCCGACCGAGGAGGAGCTGCACGCGGTGCGCTTCGAGTTCGACCGCGCGCCGGCGCTCGAGACGCTGATGCTGCATTTCTGCGGCGAGATCCGCCTCAACCACTGGTACCGGCGCGCGTCCGAGTGGCACACCGAGCCGGTGATCCGCGCGATCTACGAGCTGATCTCGCGCGACGAGGCGCGCCACGGCGGCGCCTACCTGCGCTTCATGAAGCGCGCGATCGAGCGCTTCGGCCTCGAGGCCAAGCGCGCGTTCGCGAAGATCGGCGTGCTGATGGCGAGCTCGGCGCGCTCGAGCAAGCCGCTGCACCCGACCAACCTGCACGTGAACGAGTCGCTGTTCCCGAACGACACGGTGCAGAGCCGCCTTCCCGACCCCGCATGGCTCGAGCGCTGGCTCGACGAGCAGATCCGCTTCGACGCGATCTGGGAGAAGCGCGTCGTCAGCATGATCCTGCACAACCTGTCGAGCCTGTTCGGCCAGACCTTCGCGACGGTGAGCGAGCTCAACCGCTTCCGCAAAGGGCTCGCGGCGCCGGCCTGACCCGATGTGGACCGCGATCGCGCTGTGGGCCGTGATCGGCGCCGGCGTGGTCGCATTCGCCTCCGGAGCGGCGCACGCGATCCGGGCCGGCGCGTCGCCGTGGCCGTGGATCACGGCGATCCCGCTGGTCTACCTCGGCTCGCTGCTCGTTTTCGTGGCCGGCTACTTCACGCTCGCGTGGACGCGCCGCGCTCCGAGGCCCGCGTACGCGAAGCTGAGCTGGCGCCGCGCGCTGCGCCTGTTCCGCCGCGAGTACCTCGCGATCGCGGGGTCGGCGCCGCGCATGATGGGCTACCGCGCGGTCACGCGCGATCCGCCTCCCGCGCCCGCCGCCGATCCGATCCTGCTGCTGCACGGCGTGCTGTGCAACGGAGGCGTGTGGCGCAGCCTGAAACGGCGGCTGCGCAAGGCGGGCCTCGGCCCGGTCTACGCGCCGTCGTACGGTCCGCCGCTCGCGTCGATCGAGCTCTTCGCCGACCAGATCGCCGCGAAGATCGACCGGATCCTGGCGGCGACCGGCGCGAGGCAGGTGTCGATCGTCGCGCACAGCATGGGCGGGATCGTCGCGCGCGCGTACGTGCGCAAGCACGGCGGCGGAAAGGTGCGGCGCGTGATCACGATCGGCACGCCGCACGAAGGTAGCGCGCACGCCTGGCTGTTCCCCGGCACGTCGCTCGGCCAGCTGCGGCCCGGCAACCCGTGGCTTGCAGCGCTACCCGAGCCTAGCGCGGCCTCGCCGCCGTTCGTGTCGGTGTGGTCGTGGCACGACTCGATGGTCGCGCCGCAGACCTCCGCGCGGCTGCGTCATGGCCGCAATGTCGAGATCGTCGGCGTCGGCCACAACGCGCTCCTCACCGACCCCGACGTGGCGCAGAAGGTGATCGACGAGCTTCGCCGGGGTCAGGTCATCGATCCGACCCCGAAATCGCCGGCTACCAGTGAATCCCTTGGGTGAGCTGCGCGAAGGCCATCTGCTCGGCCGACAGCGCCTTCGGCTCGCCATCCTTCTTGCCCTGCGCGGCGGACGAGTCCGGGAACATGTTGAACGCGGTGTTGAGCAGCACTTGCGTGAGCTTCGGCGCGATCGCGTGGCACACGGCGCCGAAGATGCCGAGCCGCGTCGCGATCCGCACGGGCTTGTGCACGATCGCCTCGACGACCAGCCCCGCCGCCTCCTCGGGTGACAGCGTCGGGACGCTCTCGTAGATCTTGGTCGGCGCGATCATCGGCGTCCGGACCAGCGGCATGTTGATGTTGGTGAACGTGATGCCCTTGTCGAGCAGCTCGGACGCCGCGCACTCCGAGAACGCGTCGAGCGCCGATTTCGACGCGACGTAGGCCGAGAACCGCGGCGCGCGCGACAGCACGCCGATCGAGCTGATGTTGATGATCTGGCCGCGCTTCTTCGCGACCATCGCCGGCAGGAACGCCAGGATCAGCTTCACCGCGCCGAAGTAATTGAGCTGCATCGTCCGCTCGAAGTCGTGGAAGCGGTCGAGCGAGTTGATGACCGCGCGCCGGATCGACCGGCCCGCGTTGTTGACGAGGAAGTCGACGCCGCCGTGGTCCGCGAGCACCTTCTTCGCGAGCGCCTCGATCGCGGCCATGTCGGCGAGATCGCACGAATAGGTCGAGCAGTCGCCACCCTTCGCGGCGATCGCCTTCCGGGTCGCCTCGAGCTTCTCCGGATCGCGCGCGACGATCAGGACCTTCGCGCCGGCCTCGGCGAGCTTGTGCGCGGTCGCCTCGCCGATACCCGACGAGCCGCCGGTGACGACGACGACCTTGCCCTTGACCCGGCCCGACAGGCTGCGGTCGATGAAGAGGTCCGGGTCGAGGTTGCGCTCCCAGTAGTCCCACAGCCGGTGCGCGTAGCTCTCGAGCGGCGGAACCACGATCCCCGATCCCTTGAGCGCCTTCGCGGCCTCGCGGTTGTCGTAGCGCGTCGGCCAGTTGACGAACTGGAACACGTCGCGCGGGATGCCGAGGTCGTTCAGCGTCACCTTGATCGCGCGCTTGACCGGCGCGAGCGACGCGACGCCGTAGACGACCGGCGCCGGGATGAAGCCGAACATCTTCGCGTTGACGCGCATCGACATCTGCGGCGCGTGCGCGGCCTTCGCGAAGATGTTGAGCACCTCGCCGATCCGGTGCGGCGCGGGATCGGTCAGGTGGAAGGTGTGGCCGTCGAGCCCCTTCTTGTGCGCGATGAAGTCGAGCGCGTCGGCGACGAAGTCGACCGGGACGATGTTGATGCGCCCGCCCTCGATGCCGACCATCGGCATCCACGGCGGGAACAGCTCGCGCATCTTCTGGATCGTCTTGAAGAAGTAGTACGGCCCGTCGATCTTGTCGATCTCGCCGGTCTTCGAATGGCCGACGACGAAGCCCGGCCGGTAGACGCGGAACGGCCGCTTGCATTCCTCGCGCACGACCTTCTCGGAATCGTGCTTGGTCGAGAAGTACGGGTGGTCGAGCTCCTCGGCCTCCTCGAACATGTCCTCGCGGAACATGCCTTCGTAGAGGCCCGCCGCGGCGATCGACGACACGTGCTGGAAGCAGCCGGCCTGGAGGGCCCCGGCGAGCGCGACCGCATGGCGCGTGCCCTCGACGTTGATCGCCTTCTGCTCGTCGGCCGCCGCGTTGAGGTCGTAGATCGCGGCGAGGTGGAAGAAGTGCTCGACCTTGCCCTTGAGCGCCTTGATCTCGGCCGCCGAGACCCCGAGGTTCTTCGCGGCGAGGTCGCCCTGCACGGCGACAAGCTGCTTGTCGGTGGCTCCCAGCGACTTGCGCAGCGCGTCGAGCTTTTTCTGCGAGCCCTTGCGTACGAGCGCGTACACCGGCTTGCCGCGCTTCAGAAGGTTGGCGACGAGGTAGCGACCGATGAAGCCGGTCGCGCCGGTGACGAAATAGGCCATGGTCTCCTCCACCAGAGGGCAGCGTAGCTGCCGGGCGGGCCGTCGATTATACGGGCGGCGCTATAGGGCCTGTTAGCGCTATGGGGACGCTCGCGTGACTCAGCAAACGGCCGCCATCGAGGCGCACACCGCAAGCCGTAGCTCATCTACGGCGAGGATGGGCAACGACGAAGGCGGCCGTTTGCTGAGTCACGCGAGCGTCCCCATAGCGCTAGCAGGCCCTTTAGTATGATTGCTCTATCGGCGGCCCCTAGAATCGTTCGATCGTCCCGACGCGGAGCACGACATGCTGAAGCAGGCGAAAGCGAAGGCGAAGGCGGAATCGTCGGCGGGCGCGGATGCGCCGTCCCGCGATCCGGTCGGTGAGCTGCCCAAGGCGGTGCTCGATTCGTCGCGGCAGATCTGGCTCGCGGGCCTGGGCGCGTTCTCGAAGGCGCAAGCCGGCGGCAAGCAGGTGTTCGAGATGCTGGTGCAGCAGGGCGAGGTGCTCGAGAAGCGCACGCGGTCGGTCGCGTCCGAGACGGCGGCCGCTGCCCGGGGCGCAGCGCGGGCCAAGGCTAAGGAGGTCTCCAAGATGGCGGGCGGCACCTGGGACAAGCTGGAGCAGGTCTTCGAGGACCGCGTCGCGCGCGCGCTGTCCAAGCTCGGCGTCTACACGCAGAGCGACGTCGAGAAGCTTTCCGAGCGTGTCGACGCGCTCGCCGAGTCGGTCAACGCGCTCCTGAAGCACAGCGGCGTCACGCCGAAGCGCCGCGCGCGCCCCTCGCCGGTGAAGAAGATGGTCAAGGGCGCCGTGAAATCGGCCGCGCGCTCTGCGTCGAGCGCCGCGCGTACGGCGAGCGGCGCCGTCGACGTCGCCACCAAGACGGCGAAGCGCACGGTGCGCACCGCGCGCAAGGTCGTGAAGGGCGCGCTGGGCTGACGCCAGGGAACCCGCAGCAACTAAAAAGCCCGCGCGACGCGGGCTTTTTTGTCGCCGCGACCGAAGCGCTACTCGCGGTTGAGCCGCTCGACCTGCTTGACGTAGTTCTGCATCGCGTCGTCCTTGCTCATGCCCTTGAGCTTCGTCCACGCGTCGTGCTTCGCGCCGCCGACGAAGTCGAACCCGCCGGGCCGGTCGCCCTTGACGTCGCCTTCGGTCGCCTGCTTGTAGTACGAGTACAGCTTGAGCAGCGTCGCGTTGTCCGGCTTCTTCTTGGTCTGCTTGGCCGCGGTCGCCGCGGCGTCGAACTTCGACTTGAGGTCGTCCTTCTTGGCGGCCATTCCGGGTCTCCTCGCGAAACGTCCCCCTCGTCGCACGGGGGTTTCATGCTACTTTAGCGCGAACGCGAAAGCGCCCGCAACGCACGGGCGATCCCCTCCGAGCGCATTCCCGCCGACGCCCGATGGCCACCCCCCGGCGCGAGAAGGTCTCCGCGGTCGACACCGCGTGGCTGCGCATGGACCGCCCGCACAACCTGATGATGATCACGGGCGTGATCATGTTCCGCGAGCGCCTCGACCTCGCGCGGCTCAAGCGGCTGATCGACGAGCGCTTCCTCGTGTTCCGCCGCTTCCGGCAGCGGCCGGTCGAGATCGCCGGGATATCGTTCTGGGACGGCGATGCGAACGTCGATCTCGACCGCCACGTCCTTCACACGGCGCTGCCGGCCCCCGCGGGCAAGCGCGAGCTGCAGGCGCTGGTGTCGCGCCTCACGACGACGCCGTTCGATCCCGCGCGCCCGCGCTGGCAGTTCCATCTCGTCGACGACTACCAGGGTGGCAGCGCGCTGATCCTGCGCATCCACCATTGCTACGCCGACGGCATCGCGCTGGTGCGCGTGATGCTCTCGATGACCGATGCGTCCGAGCACGGTCCGCCGGCGATGCCGTTCGAGCCGCCGAAACGCAAGCCCGCGCCGGATGCCGACGATCCGCTCGCGCAGCTGATGGAGCCGCTCGCGGGCGTGCTCGGCACCGCGAAGCGCATCGGCTCGACCCTCGTCGAGAAGGGCGTCGAGCTGTGGACCGATCCGTCGAAGGCGGTCGCGCTCGCGAGTCAGGGCAGCGCGCTCACCGCGGAGATCGCGACGCTCACGCTGATGAAGGAGGACTCGCCTACGCGCTTCAAGGGCAAGCCGGAATCCCAGAAGCGCGTCGCGTGGGCCGACCCGATCCCGCTCGACGAGGTCAAGACGATCGGCAAGGCGCTCGGCGCGTCGGTCAACGACGTACTGCTCTCGTGCGTCGCCGGCGCGATCGCGCGCTACCTGCGCGACAAGGGCGACGACACCGACGGTGTCGTGATCCGCGCGCTCGTGCCGGTCAACCTGCGGCCGATCGAGAAGGCGTACAAGCTCGGCAACCAGTTCGGCCTCGTCTTCCTCGACCTGCCGATCGGCATCGTCAACCCGATCGAGCGCCTGTACGCGGTGCGCGACACGATGGACGCGCTCAAGGGCAGCTACCAGCCGGTGCTCGCGCTCGGCATCCTCGCCGCGATGGGCGCGGGGCCCAAGGCGCTGCAGGAAATGTTGCTCGCGATCCTCGCGCGCAACGCGACCGCCGTGATGACGAACGTGCCGGGACCGCAGCAGGCGCTGTGGTTCGCCGGCGCGCGGATCGACTCGCTGATGTTCTGGGTGCCGCAGTCCGGCAACATCGGCATGGGCGTGTCGATCCTCTCCTACGACGGCAAGGTGCAATTCGGGCTCATCACCGACCGCAAGCTGTGCCCCGACCCCGAGGCGGTGATCGCGCGCTTCGGCGGCGAGTTCGAGGCGCTCGTGCTGACCGCGCTGATGTCGCCCTGGGAGGGCGAAGGCGATCTCGATCCCGCGCTCGCCGCGCACGCGGTCGGCGCCGCCGCCTAGCGCGGCATCCGCAGCGGCGATGAGCGCCCCACGCCGCACGCTTCTGTTCTGCACCTCGTATTGCCCCGACGCCGAGGCGTGGCGAGAGCGCGAGCGCCGTTGGCTCGATTACTACCGCGACCTGCCGCTCCGGCACGACGCGGTGTTCCTGATCGACGACGCGTCGCCCTACGTGACCGACGACCCGGACGTGGTGACGCTCGATGCGCTGCCCGCGACGCTGCCCGACGGGCCGCGCGCATTCGTCTACCGCTTCGCGACGCACGAGGGCCGCCACGGGCTCTACGGCCACCGCGGCTGGTGGCGCAGCTTCCTGTTCTCGCTCACGATCGCGCGGACACTCGGCTTCGCGCGCATCGTCCACATCGAGTCCGACGCGTTCCTGCTGACGCGCCGCATCGTCGACCGGTTCAACGCGCTCGACGACGGATGGACCGCGTTCTGGTTCCCGGCCTACGGCGTGCCCGAACCGGCGCTGCAGGTGATCGCCGACGACCAGTTCGACGCGATGGCGTCGTTCGCCTCGCGCAGCCTCGACGACCTGACGCAGGATCTCGCCGAGAACATGCTTCCGTTCACGCGGATCGAGCGCAATTTCTCGGGCAACCGCTACGGCGAGATGCGCGGGCGCATCCCGGGGTACGCCGACTACGCGTGCCAGGTGAACGCGCCTTCGCTCGTGACGCGTTACCGCGGTTAGCGTTGCGAGCGCCGCTCGGCCGCCCGGAGGCGCTCGCCCCCTCCCTCGGGAGTGGGTGCGCGACGCCGCGTTAGCGGCTAGCCTGGGGGAGGCCCATCCCCTATTCGAGCTCGGACTTCGCGAGCTCGACGTCGAGGCGCTCCATCGCGTCGGCCGGCGTCGCCTTCGCCGCGTCCTTGTAGAGCTTCTCGGCGTCCGCGATGCGCGACTTGCCGAAGAGCATCAGGAGCCCGTTCGCGAACTCGATGCGCGCGATCGCCGAGTCGGGATTGAGCTCGAGCGCCCGCTCGAAATGCTCGATCGCCGAATCCTTCTTCGCGCCGTAGGTGACGCCGGCGACGATGCCGCCGACCTTGTCGATCACCTCGGCCTGGTAGGCGCCGTACGCGATGTGCGCGTCCGCGTGCCTGGGCTCGAGCTTGATCGCGGTCGAGAGCGCGTCCTTGATCTTGCCGCCGAAGCCCTGCGTGAGCGCCTTCGCGACGGAGATGCCCTGGCCCCAGCGGCCGAGCGCGAACGCGTAGAGGTAGTGCGCATTCGCGTCCTTCGGCGCCTCCTTGCGGCGCTGGTCGGCCCAGCCCGCGGCCTCCTCGAACAGCGCGATCTTCGCCTTGTCGTTCTTCTCGAGGTAGCTCGCGTAGACGACCTGCGCCTTCACGGCCGCGTTGAGCCCCGCGCCGCCCGCCTTGGTGCCCGCGTCGACCGCGTCGGCGAAGCGACCGGCGTGGAATGCGGTCCACGCGGCGAGCTCGCCCGCGGCCTTCGGCGGCGGCTCGGCGTCGCCGCGGTGCAGGCGCGCCCACGCTTTCTTCACCGCCGCGTCGTCGCGCTCGGTCGCCTTGTCGGAATAGGGAAACTTCGACCACTTGCGGGCCATCGCATCCTCCCACTCACAAGTATTCGTCGCCGAGCCGGTCGATCAGCGCGCGCGCGTCGCCGAGCATGAACGGCGCGACGAGCGCCATCACCTGGTACGCGGCACGGTCGAGCCGCGGCGTCTGCGCGTCCTCTCCCGGCGGTGCGCCGAGGCGCTGGAACGACATCGAATAGGTCGCGACCAGCGCGACGTTCTTCGCGAGCGCCACGATCTCGCGCGCGCTCGCGTGCATCGTTCCCGCCGCGACCATCCCCTCGCACAACTCTATCACGGTGCGTTCACCGCGACGGACGAGCTCGGCGTAGCGCGACGCGAGCTTGCGGTTGCGCGAAGCGAGCTCGTCGAGGTCGCGGAACAGGAACCGGTAATTCCACATCCGCTCGAACAGCAGGTGCAGCAGCAGCCACAGATCCTCGATGTCCGGCGCACGCGTGCGCGGCACGCCGAACAGCGGCAGCACGTCGGACTCGTACGCGGCGTAGAGCTCGCCGATGATCTCGTCCTTGTTGCCGAAGTGGTAGTACAGGTTGCCCGGGCTGATGTTCATCTCGTCGGCGATGTGCGCCGTCGTCACCGACGGCTCGCCGTGGCGGTTGAACATCGCGAGCGCGGTCTCGAGGATGCGCTCGCGCGTGCGACGCGGACGCTTCTTGTCGGCCATGAGCGCGGAAGTCTAGCGCGGCGCCCGGCCCGGACCGTTGCCCCGGGGGGCCAGCCGCTAGCGCGCGGCCGCGACGCGCGGCGCGAGCCAGGCCTCGAGCTGGTCGAGCGTCGCGCCGAGCTCGCGCGCCGTCGAGCGCACGCTCTTCCGCGCCTGGGGATCGGCGCGGATCGGCCGCGGGTCGGACAGCGCCGCGCGCACGTCGCGCGAAGCGTCGTCGAGGCGGTCGTCGCGCATCCTGATGCCGTGGCGCGCGAGCATCGCGCGCAGCACCGGCGCGCGCGCGCGGAGGTTGGCGCGGGTGGTCGTGAACGCGGTCGCGCACAGGCGGCGCCGCTGCGAGTAGCTGAAGATGTTCGCGAAGAACATGTCGGCGTCCTCGCGATCGGGCTCGAACAGCACGACGTCGGCATCCGGATACGCGCGCCGGTACTTCTCCATGCCGACCTTCATGCGCGAGTGGATGACCGCGCGGAAGGTCTGCGCCAGCACGAGCGGCAGGCCGCCGTGGTCGAGCTTGTCGACGGTCAGGCGCCCGCGGCGCGACGCGCCGGGCGCGTCGAACGGCACCAGCGGGTTGACGCACAGCAGCAGCCCGATGCCCTGGTCGAGCGCGACCGACGCGTGCAGCGTCTTGTTGAGCGCGCCGTCGACGTAGTGGTCGCCGTCGATGGCGACCGGCGGGAACAGGCCCGGCAGCGCGCTGGACGCCTGGATCGCGCGCGAGATCGGCACGTGGTCGCGCCCGCGCGCGCCGAACGTCACCGAAGCGCCGGTGTCGAGGTTGGTGGCGACGAGGAACAGCTTGCCCGCGAGCTCGCGGAAGTCGTTGGTGCGGCCGCGCGCCGAGAACAACCGCGTGAGGAAATCGTCGATCGCGCGGTTGTCGAACAGGCCGGTCGGGACGGCGCCCGCGAGCATCGCGAGTGAGCTCATCAAGCCGCGGCGCAATGGCGCGCGCAGCCATTGGACGGTCGCGCGACCCGCGAGGGCAGGAAGCGCGACGGCCCGGCGGCGGAATTCGGCGAACGCGGGCTTGAGGAAGATCTCGGGCTTCAGCGCCGCGTCGGCGCCGTCGTCGATGAACAGCCGGTACATCTGCGCCGGCGAGATGCCGTTCGCGAGCGCCGCAGCGACGAAGCCTCCCGACGACACGCCGACGTACACCTCGAGGTCGTTGAGGTCGAGGCCCTCGAGCGAGTCGGCGAGCGCAAGCAGCGCGCCGACCTCGTAGATGCCGCCAAGCGGGCCGCCGCCCGCGAGCGCGAGCCCGATGCGCGGGTGCGCGCGCGCGCGACGCTTACGCGCCGTGGAACGACTCGGCATGCTCCTCCCGGCTTGTGGTGTCGACGGGCCGCCGCCGTGGCGGCCCGCCGTTGCCCGGAGTGTAGCCGGTTAGCCGCGCTTGGTCGTGCGCTTCGCGCGCTTGCGCGCGGTGGTCGCGCGCGTCTTCGCCTTGCGCGTGCTGCGGACGACGCGCTTCTTCTTCGCCGGCGCGCGGAAGATCGACGGGATCGCGACCTTGGGCAGGCGCGCGGGCAGCGTCTCGCGCACGAGCGTCGTCGCCGTCTCGGCCGCCTGCTTGACCGACTGTGTCAGGGTGCCGCGCGCGGTGCGCCACAGGTCGTTCGCCATCGTGAACGAGCCTTCGACGCGCTCGCCGACCTTGCGGAACGTGCGCGACTCGATCGCGGTGCCTTCCTTGACCAGCGTGCGGAACAGCGAGCCGGCTTCGTTCTGCGCCCATTCGCGCGTGACGACTGCGGCGCCGAGGCTCGCAAGCCAGACCTGCCGCGACGCGGCGAACAGCGCTTCACCGGCCGGAAGGGCACGGGCGTGGTTCGTGGTGGCCATCGATGTCTCCTTCAACGAATTGCCCGCGCGAGTGCGCGGAATGAATCCACTCTAGTCCCGTTGCTCTAGACCAAACACCCTAAAGGAGGCGCGGCGTTCGACCGTATGCTTCACAACGGTCAACGCCACAGGTCACGCGGAATGGGGCTTGCGGCCGAGCGAGGTCGCCAGCGCGTCGGAAAGCTTCGCCGCCACCGCGTAGATCGACAGCTGCGGATTCGCGCCGATCGACGTCGGGAACAGCGATCCGTCGATCACGTGCAGGTTGGCGAGATGGTGATGGCGGCCGCTCGTGTCGACGACCGCGTGCTTCGGGTCCGCTCCGAGCGGACAGCCGCCCATCACGTGCGCCGACACGACGGGCGTGGCGAGCGGCGCGATCGCGAATCCACCGATCGCGCGCCGGGCCGCCTCGGCCGTGTCGAATCCGTCGCCGCGCCCGTGCACCGGCATCACGGTGCGCGCGCCCGCGGCGAATTGCAGCTCCGCCATCGCGACGAACGCGCGCCGCATCGCGTCGAAGAGGTAGGCATTGAGCGGATAGTCGAGCACCGGCGTGCCGTCATCGCGCAGCGCGACGGTCCCGCCCGGGCTGTCCCGGTGGAATCCGTCGCGGATCAGCGCGATCAGCACGTGCATCGTCGGCAGGTCGCGCATCCAGCGCGCGTGACCCTCGCCGTGGCCGGTCAGCGTGGTCGCCGCGAGCGCGGGATGGATCGGCGGCGCCTCGAGCTTGAATCCCGCGGGACCGTCGAACGGCACCTCGAGCCAGTGGTCCGAGTAGATCGTCTGCGGCGCGCCCGCGTAGCCCTCGATGCGCTCGTCCATCCTGGCCGCCGAGACGATCGCGGGATGCAGGAACGTGCGCTTGCCGACGAGCGCATGCGGATCCGGCACGCCGCTGCGCAACAGCAGCGCCGGCGAGCCGATCGCGCCGGCCGCGACCACGTAGCCTCGCGCGCGCACCGTGACGGTCCGCGCGGTGGGCGTGGTCCCCGTCGCATCGAGCGCGCGCGCGACGAGGCGGTCGACGCGATCACCGGCGAGGACGAGCTTCTCGGCACGCACGCGCGTGACGAGCTTCGCGCCGTGGCCAAGCGCGGCGGGAAGCGTGGTCACGAGCATCGACTGCTTGGCGTTGGTCGGGCAGCCCATGCCGCAGTAACCGAGGTTCCAGCAACCGCGCACGTTGCGCCGGATCGCCGCGCTCTCGATGCCGAGCTTCGCGGCGCCGCGCGCGAGCGCCGCGTTGTTGGCGTTCGGCGCGATCGTCCACGGCGCGATGCCGAGCCGATCCTCCATCTTCGCGAACCACGGCGCGAGCGCCGGCTCGTCGAGGCCCTCGATGCCGAGCGTGCGCTGCCAGTACCCGAGCGTCGAAGGCGGGGTGCGGAACGAGCTCGTCCAGTTGACCGTCGTGCCGCCGCCCACGCAGCGACCCTGCAGGATGTTGATCGCCTTGTCGCGCGTCTTGCGCGCGGCCGACTCCTGGTAGAGCTCGGGGTAGGCCTCGGCCTCGCGCATCCGGAAGTCGCTCGACGAGCGCAGCGGCCCTTCCTCGAGCACGACGACTTTGAAGCCGGCGAGCGCGAGCGTCTCCGCGGTCACGCCGCCTCCCGCGCCGCTGCCGACGATCGCGACGTCGGCTTCGACGATCAGGTCGGCGTCGAGCGTCGATGCGTCGACGACGTCCCAGCCGGCCGCGATGCCCTCGCGGACGATGTCGGGGATGTGCACGCCGCGCGCGGTTGTCATGTGTGCAGCGGCGACACCACCGGAGGGCCCGGGTACCCGATCGCCGGCCACGAGCGCGGGTTCGCGTACCACGCGGCGAGCACGAGCTGGTGCAGCGCGTCGTACGCGGTGCGCTTGAGCGCCCACGCACTCGCCTGCCATGACGTGAGGAACGCGTCGACCTCGTCGCGCGTCGCGTCGCGCCACGCGGTCGTGACGCCTGCGAATGCGCGGCGTCCGGCGCCGAGCGTCAACAGCGCGAACAGCTGCGCGAGCTCGGCGCGCGCCGCTGGCAGCAGGCCGGCGATTGCGCGATCGACCCCCGCGACGG
>DATBSV010000419.1:0-6134 GCA_036559685.1 Casimicrobiaceae bacterium | reverse complement strand
CGGCGGATTTTAAGTCCGCTGTGTCTACCGTTCCACCACCCGGGCGCTGCTGTCAGGCCTGCTTGACGGCGATCGACTTGCGCTCGGGTCGTAAGTGCGGCGCGGGCGTCTCGCCGCCGTAGGTGGCGCGCACGTAGTCGGCGACGATCGTGCCGAACTCCTCGGCGATGCGGTCGCCCTTGAGCGTGACGGTCTTCTGGCCGTCGACGTAGACCGGCGCGACCGGCACCTCGCCGGTGCCGGGCAGGCTGATGCCGACGTTGGCCATCTTCGATTCGCCGGGCCCGTTGACGACGCAGCCCATCACGGCGACGGTCATGTCCTCGACGCCGGGGTAGCGCGTCTTCCACATCGGCATCTGCTCGCGCAGCCACGCCTGGATGCTTTCCGCGAGCTCCTGGAACACGACGCTCGTGGTGCGTCCGCAGCCGGGACACGCCGAGACCATCGGCGTGAACGAGCGCAGCCCCATCGTCTGCAGGATCTCCTGCGCGACGATCACCTCGCGCGTGCGGTCGCCGCCCGGCTCGGGCGTGAGCGAGATGCGGATCGTGTCGCCGATGCCCTGCTGGAGCAGCACCGCGAGCGCCGCGGTCGACGCGACGATGCCCTTGCTGCCCATGCCGGCCTCGGTCAGGCCGAGGTGCAGCGGATAGTCGCAGCGGCGAGCGAGCTCGGTGTAAACAGCGATCAAGTCTTGAACGTTCGAGACTTTGCAGGCGAGGATGATGCGGTCGCCTGGCAGGCCGAGCGACTCGGCGAGCGCCGCGCTGCGCAGCGCCGATTGCACGAGCGCCTCGCGCGTCACATGGTCGGCATCGAGCGGGCTCGCGCTCGCCGCGTTGCGGTCCATCAGGTCGGCGAGCAGCTCCTGGTCGAGGCTGCCCCAGTTGACGCCGATGCGCACCGGCTTCGCGAACTCGATCGCGCGCTCGATCATCATCGCGAACTGCGCGTCGTGCTTGCTACCCCGTCCGACGTTGCCCGGGTTGATCCGGTACTTGGCGAGCGCCTGGGCGCACGCGCGGTGCTGCGTCAGCAGCTTGTGGCCGTTGAAGTGGAAGTCGCCGATCAGCGGGACCGCGCAGCCGAGCGCATCGAGCCGCTCGCGGATCGCGGGGACCGCGTCGGCGGCCTCGGCCGTGTTGACGGTGATGCGGACGAGCTCCGAGCCGGCCTCGGCGAGCGCCTTGACCTGCGCGACCGTCGCGGCGACGTCGGCCGTGTCGGTGTTGGTCATCGACTGGACGACGATCGGCGCGCCGCCGCCGATGACGACGGGGCCGACGCGAACCGCGCGCGAGCGGCGGCGGGGAATGTCGGGGCGGGCGAATCCGCTCATGGGAGCCATTTTACGCGATGCGACGGTAGACTCGCGCAATGTCGCTCGCGCTCCTCGTCGCGCTCCCGTTCCTCGGGAGCGTCGTGGCCGCCCTGTTGCCCGCGAAGGCCCGGACCACCGCGGCGACCTGGGCGGCGCTGGTCGCGGTCGCGTGCGCCGTGCAGATCGCGCTCCTGTACCCCGAGGTGCGCGACGGCGTCGTGATCCGCGAGGCGTACCCGTGGCTGCCCGCGGCCGGCCTCGAGTTCGTGATCCGCATCGACGGCTTCGCGTGGATGTTCGCGATGCTGGTGACCGGCATCGGCGCGCTGGTCGCGCTCTACGCACGCTATTACATGTCGCCGGACGACCCGGTGCCGCGCTTCTTCTCGCTCTTCCTGGCCTTCCTGGGCGCGATGCTCGGCATCGTCGTTTCGGGCAACCTCGTGCAGCTCGCCGTGTTCTGGGAGCTGACGAGCCTCGTCTCGTTCCTGCTGATCGGCTACTGGCATCACCGCGCCGATGCGCGGCGCGGCGCGCGCATGTCGCTCGCAGTGACCGGGGCCGGGGGGCTTTGCCTGCTCGCCGGCGTCCTGCTGATCGGCCACATCGTCGGCAGCCACGACCTCGACGTCGTGCTCGGCGCGGGCGAGCGGTTGCGCACGCACGCGCTCTATCCCGCGGCGCTCGTGCTGGTGCTGATCGGCGCGCTGACCAAGAGCGCGCAGTTCCCGTTCCACTTCTGGCTGCCGCACGCAATGGCGGCGCCCACGCCCGTGTCCGCCTACCTGCACTCGGCGACGATGGTGAAGGCGGGCGTTTTCCTGCTCGCGCGGTTGTGGCCCGCGCTCGCCGGCAGCGAGCCGTGGTTCTGGATCGTGTCCGGCGCAGGCGCCGCGACGCTGGTGCTCGGCGCGTACCTCGCGATGTTCCAGAACGACCTGAAGCGCCTGCTCGCGTACTCGACGATCAGCCACCTCGGACTCATCACGCTGCTGCTCGGCCTCAACAGCCGGCTGGCGGCGGTCGCGGCGGTGTTCCACATCATCAACCACGCGACGTTCAAGGCGTCGCTGTTCATGGCGGCCGGCATCATCGACCACGAGACCGGCACGCGCGACATCCGGCGCCTCAACGGCCTCGTCCACGCGATGCCGTTTACGGTGACGCTCGCGCTCGTCGCGAGCGCGGCGATGGCCGGCGTGCCGCTGCTCAACGGCTTCCTGTCGAAGGAGATGTTCTTCGCCGAGACCGTGTTCATCGCCGCGCATCCGGTCGTCCAGAAGGTGCTCCCGTTCGTCGCGACGCTGGCCGGCGTGTTCGCGGTCGTCTACGCGCTGCGATTCTCCGCCGACATCGCGTTCGGCAAGCCTTCGACGGATCTCCCGCGCGCGCCGCACGAGCCGCCGCGCTGGATGCGCTGGCCGGTCGAGGTGCTGGTGCTGATCTGCCTGATCGTCGGCGTCGCGCCGGCATGGTCGATCGGGCCGATCCTCGAGATCTCCGCACGACCGGTGGTCGTGCATCTGCCGGAGTACGACCTCGCCGTGTGGCATGGCTTCAACGCGCCGTTCGCGATGAGCCTGGTCGCGCTGGTCGTCGGGACGATCGCCTACCGCTGGCTCGGGCCGCGCATCGATCGTGGCGAGATCGCCCGTCCGCCGCTGGTGGGGCGTCTCGACGGACGACGCGCGTTCGCGTCCGCGCTGACCGGCCTCGAGGCGTTCGCACGGCGCCTCACGCGTTGGACGTCGACGACGCGCCTTCAGACCCAGATCCTCGCGCTCGTCATCGTGACGCTGGCCGTCGCCCTCGTCACCGTGCTGGGTTACGCCTTTCACTGGGGCGATCGGCAGCGCGTGCCCGCGACGCTCGATTTCGTGCTGCTGTGGGGCATCGGCATCGCTTGTGCGCTCGGCGCCGCGTTCCAGTCGAAGTTTCACCGGCTTGCGGCACTGATCATGCTCGGCGGTGCCGGCCTGGTGACGTGCCTGACCTATGCGTGGTTCTCGGCGCCCGACCTCGCGCTCACGCAGCTCGCCGTCGAGGTCGTGACCACGATCCTGTTCCTGCTGGGTCTTCGCTGGCTGCCCAAGCCCGCGCCCGAGGTCGGCCGGCGCCTCGGCATTCGCGCCAGCGCCCGACGCACGCGCGACGTGATGATCGCAATCGCGGCGGGCGTGGGCATGGCGGCGCTGTCGTACGCGATGCTCACGCGCCAGGCGCCGCAGAGCATCGCGCCGTACTTCCTCGCGCACGCGGTGCCCGATGGCGGCGGCCACAACGTCGTGAACGTCATGCTGGTCGACTTCCGCAGCTTCGACACGATGGGCGAGATCAGCGTGCTGGGCGCGGTAGCGCTCGCGGTGTACGCGCTGCTGCGCCGTTTCCGGCCGCCGCGCGAGAGCGCCGAGCTGCCGCGCCAGCAACGCATCCTGCCGCCCGACCTCGCGACCGACCTGGTGCAGCCGCGCGCCTCGCAGGACACCGCTGGCGGCTACCTGCTCGTGCCCGCCGTGCTCGCGCGGCTGATCCTGCCGATCGCCGTGCTCGTCGCGATCCACCTGTTCCTGCGCGGTCACAACCTCCCCGGCGGCGGCTTCGTCGCGGGCCTGGTCGTCGCGATCGGCCTGCTCGCGCAGTACATTGTGGCGGGATCCATGTGGGTCGAGTCGCGCCTCAACCCGCATCCGGTGCGCTGGATCGTGTCCGGATTGCTCGCGGTCGTCGCGACCGGCACCGGCGCGCTTGTGCTGGGCTACCCGTTCCTGACGACGCACACGGCGCACGTGACGCTGCCGGTCCTCGGCGAGATCCACGTCCCGAGCGCCGTGTTCTTCGACATCGGCATCTTCGCAGCCGTGATCGGCGCGACGCTGGCGTTGCTGATCGCGCTCGGCCACCAGTCACTGCGCGCGGTCCGGCAAGGCGTCGAGGCCGAGGAGGAGCGCTGATGGAAATCGTGTTCTCGGTCGCGGTGGGCGTGCTCGGCGGCTGCGGCGTATGGCTGCTGCTGCGGCCGCGCACGTTCCAGCTGATCATGGGCCTGTCGATGCTGAGCTACGCGGTCAACCTGTTCATCTTCAGCATGGGTAGCCTCTCGATCGACGCCGAGCCGATCGTCGTGCCGGGCCTGGCGCCCGACCTGCTGCACTACACCGACCCGATCCCGCAGGCGCTGGCCCTCACCGCGATCGTCATCGGCTTCGCGATGACCGCGCTGTTCCTCGTCGTGATGCTGGCCGCCCGCGGGCTGACCGGCACCGACCACGTCGACGGCCGCGAGGACCAGGCGCGATGACGTGGATCGCCGCGGCGATGCCGCATCTCGTGGTCGCGCCGATCGTGCTGCCGCTGATCGCGGCGGCCGTCATGCTGGGCCTCGGCGACGATCGCCGCGTCGCGCGGGCGTACGTCAACGTCGTCGCCTGTGTCGCGGGCCTCGCGATCGCGATCGCGCTGTTCGTCTGGTCCGACCGCTTCGGCACGGGCGGCGTGATCGCGGTGTACCTGCCCGCGAACTGGCCGGTCCCCTACGGCATCGTGCTGGTCGCCGACCGGCTCGCCGCGTTGATGCTCGTGCTGACCGGCGTGCTCGGGCTCACGTCGGTCCTGTACGCGACCGCGCGCTGGCACCGTGCCGGCGTGCACTTCCATCCGCTGTTCCAGCTGCAGCTCATGGGCCTGAACGGCGCGTTCCTGACCGGCGATCTCTTCAACCTGTTCGTGTTCTTCGAGGTGATGCTCGCGGCGTCGTACGGTCTCCTGCTGCACGGCTCGGGCAACGCGCGCGTGCGGTGGGGGCTCCACTACATCGCGATCAACCTGATCGCGTCGTCGGTGTTCCTCATCGGCGTCGCGATGCTGTATGGCGTGACCGGGACGCTCAACCTCGCCGACATGGCGCAGAAGCTCGCCTTCGTCCCGACCGCGGATCGCGGCCTGCTGCACGCGGGCGTGGCGATCCTCGCGGTCGCGTTTCTCGCCAAGGCCGCCATCTGGCCGCTCGGCTTCTGGCTCGCGCCTGCGTACGCCGCCGCGAGCGCGCCGGCGGCCGCGCTGTTCGTCATCATGACCAAGGTCGGCGTGTACGCGATCATTCGCCTGTCCACGCTGTTCTTCAGCGGCGACGGCGTGATGGAGGCGCTCGGCGCCGACACGCTCGTCGGAGCCGGCCTCTGCACGCTCGCGCTTGGCGCATTCGGCATGCTTGCGACGCAACGGCTCGTGCGCCTCGCCGGCGCGAGCATCGCGGTCTCGTCGGGAACGCTGATCGCGGCCGTCGGCTTCGGCTCGCCGTCGATCACCGCCGCAGCGCTGTACTACCTCGCGAGCTCGACGCTCGCGCTCTCCGCGCTCTACCTGCTCGTCGAGCTGTGCGAGCGCGAGCACGACGTGGACACCGACCAGCCGGATCCCGAGCCCGGCGAGGCGTCCGCCAGGCGGCCATTCGCGCTCGAGTCGATCGAGCTGCCACCCGGCGTGAACCTCGACGACGAGCGCCGGGCGGTCATCGGGCGCGCCATGCCGGCGACCGTCGTGTTCCTGGCATTGGCGTACCTCGCCTGTGCGCTGGTCGTCGCCGGCCTGCCTCCGCTTTCCGGGTTCCTCGCCAAGGTCGCGATGCTGTCGGCGGCGCTCGACCCGGCCGGGCTCGCCGCGGCACGGCCAGCGCCGCGCACCGCGGTCTGGGTGTTCTTCGCGCTCCTGATCCTGTCGGGCCTCGTCGCGACGCTCGCGCTCTCGCGCGAAGGCATCAAGCAGTTCTGGAATGCGCGCGATCGCCTGCCGCCGCGGCTGCGCATGGTCGAGT
>DATBSV010000418.1:0-13574 GCA_036559685.1 Casimicrobiaceae bacterium | reverse complement strand
TCGCGCGGTAGCTCGCGAGATCGGCGAGCGTCATGTCGCCCGGGCGCGTCGCGTTCGCGGCCACGGTCGCGACGATGTCGTCCGCGATCGCACCGCGATACAACGCGCCGGCGCCTTCGCGCTGGATCGTTCGCAGCGTCGCCGCGTACGCGGGGTTGCGCAGCACCGTTCCGGCCGCGAGCGGCTTGCCATCGCTGCCGAAGAAGTATTTCGACGCGCGAGGATCCTTCGCGAGGCTCGCGTCGCCGGCGATCGCGCCCGCGAGCCGCGGCGAGACGTCGAAGCCGCCCTCGGCAAGAGCGATCGCGGGCCCGAACAGGACCGACCACGGCAGCTTGCCGTGCTTCGCGTGCGCGAGCTCGAGCACGCGCAGCGTCCCGGGCACGCCGACGGCGGGGCCGGTGGCGACGACGTCGCGAAACGCGCGCGGCGCGCCGCTCGCGTCGAGGAAGCGATCGGGTTTCGCGGCGGCCGGCGCGGTTTCGCGTCCGTCGTACGCATGGAGCTTGTGCGTGCGCGCGCTGTGCACGAGCACGAAGGCGCCGCCGCCGAGCCCCGACGATTGCGGCTCGGTCAGCCCGAGCACGAGCTGCGCGGCGACCGCGGCGTCGACCGCGCTGCCGCCGCGGACGAGGATCGCGTACGCCGCGTCGGTCGCATGGGGATTCGCGGTGGCCGCGAGAAAGCGGCGCGCGGCGACCGGCCTCTTGTCCGTCCAGCCGCTCGCCCCTTCGGGCGCGGGCGGCAACTGCGCCTGCGGGGCACCGGCCGCGAATGCCGCCACCGCGAGGAAGGCCCGACCGTATGCCATGCCGGGATTCTAGCGCTCCGGGGCTGTCCGGCGATGGCCGACAGCGGGGCGCGCGCGAGGCCGATACGCCGGGCCACGCCTCGGATTCATGCTCGCCGTGACATCTCGACGGAGGCTCGCATGGATACCATCATCGCCGGACGTTACGACGGGTTCGAGGCGGCCGAGAAAGGCCGCGAGCGTCTCGAGGCCTGCGGCTTTCCGCAATCCTCGATCCGGGTGTTCGTCGACCTCGGTCGCGGGCGCGGCGTGCGCCGGCCGGTCCACGTGACCGTCGCCGTGCACCTTGGCCAGTCCGAGCGCGACGACGACGCGATTCACGTCCTGAGCGCCACCGGTGCGCGCAGCATCGAGCGCGCCGAAGGCGACTGGCGCGACATCACGGCGCTCTCGCGCGAGCCGCTGCCGACGCGTCGCGCTCCGGAACGCAGCTTCGCGGTGCCGCTGGCGGCGGGCTGACGCCGGCAAACGGGGAGAACCGACCATGGACCAGACCCTCGCAATGCGCTCGGGCACGATCATCGCGGGCCGCTTCGATACGTTCGACGAGGCCAATGCCGTCAAGGCGCGGCTGACCGAGCATGGCTTTCCCCAGCACGCGATCAGCGTGTTCTTCAACAATCCGCCTGGCCGCCACGACATGACCGAGATCGGCGGCGACGAGCATGCCGACCCCGAGGCGAAGCACGCCGCCGGTGGCGCGATGGCAGGCGCGGCAGCGGGCGCCGGACTTGGCCTCGCCGCCGTTGCGACCGGACCCTTCGGCGTCGCGGCGCTCGCGGCGACCGGCGCCTACGTCGGTGCGCTCGCGGGCGCGATGAACGCGACCGACGAGGTGCACCACGAGCAGCCGTCGCGCCGGGCGTCGGGCGTGATCGTCGGCGTGCTCGCCGACGGGCGCGAGGACGAAGCGATCCGCGCGTTGAGCGACGGCGGCGCGGATAACATCGAACGGGCGCACGGCACGGTCGTCGACGGCGACTGGAGCGACTTCGATCCGATCGCCGTGCCGCAGCTGATCGACGGGCCCAACCCGGGCATGCGCAATCCCGAGGCGCATCCGTGACCTGGATCCGCCGGCGTCCCAGGAGTTACGCACCGCCGCTGCCCGACCAGGGCGCGCGGCCCGCGACCGATGGCGGCGAAGCGCCGATGCCGCGGCTGCCGCACGAGCGCGACGAGCGGGCGAACGCGGCGAAGGAGCCGACGCAGGTGATGCAACAGGCGCACGACGATCTCGAGGAAGGTCGCGTCGATACCGACTGCCGCGGCAGCCCGACCGGCCGCGACTGCTCGACCGAGGTCCCGGCGCTGCTCAAGCCGCGCCCCGAGGCGCCGCGCACGCGCTAGGCGCGCCTTCAGGCGCCCGCGATCTCCACGGCACGGCGCGCGAACGCCGGCCCGAGCTTGCCCGCATCCGCCGCGTCGTCCGACGCCGCATTGCCCGCGGCCGCACGTGCGGCGATGCCCTCGAAGATCACCGCGAACCGGAACAGCGCGAACGCGACATGGAACGGCGCGATCGCGTCGTGCCGACCGGACGCGGCAAGGTAGGTCGCGACGTAATCGTCCAGCGAGGGGATGCCCAGGTCCTCGAGGTCGAGGCCGCGCAGGCCGCCGTACTCGTCGGGACGCGTCTCCCACGCCATCGCATTGAAGCCCAGATCCGCGAGCGGATGGCCGAGCGTCGAGAGCTCCCAGTCGAGCACCGCCACCACGCGCGGCTCGTTCGGCGCGAACATCAGGTTGCCGATCCGGTAGTCGCCGTGGCAGATCCCGGTTTCGTCGCCGTCCGGAACGTGCGCAGGCAGCCACGCGATCAGCCTGTCGAGCGCCGGATTGTCGCGCGTGCGCGAGGCCGCCCATTGCTTCGACCAGCGCGCGATCTGGCGCGCGAAGTAGTTCCCCGGCCGCCCGTAGTCGCCCAGACCGACCGCCGCCGGATCGACGCGGTGCAGCGCGGCGAGCGTGCGCGCCATCGACGCGTACATGGCGCCGCGCTCGTCGGGCGCGATGCCGGGCAGCGCGTGCGTCGCGAACACGCGGCCTTCGACCTTGTCCATCACGTAGAACGGCGTGCCGACGACGTCGCGGTCGGCGCTGAAGCAGAGCACGCGCGGAACGGGGACGTCGGTGTCGGCGAGCGCGCGCAGCACGCGGTACTCGCGGTCGACCGCGTGCGCCGACGGCAGGAGCTCGCCGGGCGGCTGCTTGCGCAACACCAGCGAGCGATCGTCGTAGTCGACGACGAACGTCGGGTTCGACTGGCCGCCGCCGATGCGCGCCAGTCGCATCGGGCCGGCGAGCCCGGGCAGCGCGACGCGCAGGAACGCGTCGAGCCGCGACGCTTCGAAGCCGGCCGCGCTCGCGACGTCGGCGCCGGTCACGCCTTGGTGGACCGCTTCGGACGGTCGAGGTGGTTCCAGTCGAAGAACGCGTCGGCGTCCTCGGCGAGATGGCGCGCGACGACGGTCCGGTGGACTTCCGACGCGCCGTCGACGAGCCGCGCCTGGCGCGCGTAGCGGTAGATCCACTCGAGCGGCGTGTCCTTCGAGTAGCCGCGTCCGCCGCACAGCTGGATCGCCGTGTCGACGGCCTGGTGCAGCGTGTCGGCGACGTGCACCTTCGCCATCGACAATTCGTTCCGCGCCATCGCGCCCGCGTCGAGCTTCGTCGCCGCGTGCATCACGAGCAGTCGTCCGATGCGCACGCGCATCGCCGCGTCGCCCATCAGGAGCTGCACCGATTCGCGCTCGCCGAGCCGCTTGCCGCCGCTCTCGCGCTCGGCGATGTACGCGCCCGCGATCTCGAGCGAGCGGCGTGCGAGCCCGAGCCAGCGCATGCAGTGGGTGAGCCGCGCCGGTCCGAGCCGGATCTGCGCGACCTTGAGGCCGTCGCCGACGGCGAGCAGCCGATTCTCGTCCGGGATCTCGAGCCCATCGAACAGGAGCTCGCCGTGGCCCCCATGCTCCTCGGGTCCCATGATCGGGATGCGCCGCACCAGTTCCCAGCCGGGCTGGTCGCGGTGGAACATGAACGCGGTATGACCCTTGCGCGGGTCGTCGCCCGTGCGCGCGATCAGCAGGAAATGCGCCGCGGCCGCGGCGCCGGTGATGAACCACTTGTGGCCCTGCACGACCCATGCGTCGCCGCGCCTCGTCGCCGTCGTGCGGATCATCGCCGGATCGGAGCCGCCGCCCGGATGCGGCTCGGTCATCACGAATGCGCTGCGGACCTTCCCCTCGACGATCGGCTGCATCCAGCGCGCCTTCTGCGCATCGGTCCCGACGCGCTCGAGCACCATCATGTTGCCGTCGTCGGGCGCGGCGCTGTTGAACGCCGCCGGGCCGAAGATCGAGCGGTTCATCTCCTCGTAGCACGCGGCCATCGCGACGAACGACAGCCCGCCTCCGCCGCGCGCCTTCGGCGTCTGCAGCGACCACAGCCCCTCGGCTCGCGCTTTCGCGCGCGTCGCCTGCAGCACGTCCTCGCGGACGTTCTCGTGCGCGTCGTAGTTCGCGCGGTCGGCCTCGAGCGGGATCACGTGCGCGTCCACGAACGCGCGCACGCGGCGGCGGATCGCATCGGTCGCCGAATCGAGCGTGAAGTCCATCCTGAAGGATCCCCTAGAGCGAGCTGACGGTGTGGCCGCCGTCGACCGCGATCGTCGCGCCGGTCATGAACGAGGATGCGTCGGAGCACAGCAGCAACAGTGCCCCTTCCAGGTCCTCGACGCGGCCGAGCCGGCGCTGCGGCACGCGCTTGACCAGCGCCTGCCCGCCCTCGGTCGCGAAGAAGTCGCGATTGATGGGCGTCAGGATGTAGCCTGGCGCGAGCGCGTTGACGCGGATGCCGTCGCGGGCGAGCTCGAGCGCCATCGCGCGCGTGAGCTGGACGAGCGCGGCCTTCGACGTCGCGTAGGGCGCGACTTGCGCGGCGACGCGCTCGCCGAGCACCGAGGCGATGTTGACGATGCTGCCGCCCTTGCCCGCGGCGCGCATCCGCAGCGCGACCGCCTGCGCGACGCGGAACGCACCGTCGAGGTTGACGTCGAGCACGTCGCGCCACTCGCGCTCGGTCAGGTCGAGGAACGGCCGCGTGACCGCGACGCCGGCGTTGTTCACCAGCACGTCGAGCGGCCCGAGCGTGGTCTCGGCGCGCTCGACGGCCGCGTCGACGCTCGCGCGGTCCGTCACGTCCATCGCGAACGCCTCGACGCGCGCGCCGTCGCGCCGCAGCTCGTCGGCCAGCTTGCGGCCTTCGTCGATGCGCCGGCCGGCGAGCGCGACCGCCGCACCGGCGCGCGCCAGGAAGCGCGCGAAGTCGCGGCCGAGCCCGCCGAACGCGCCGGTGACGAGCGCGACCTTGTCGTCGAGACGAAGCTCCATCGCGGCATTTCCCCGGGAGAAGTCTAGCGCGCTACGGAACCGCGGCAAGCGCGGTCCGGACCGACGCGGCGTCGAACGTCGCGACGAACGCCTGCCGGTCGGCGACGCCGTAGCTCACGTCGAGCGCGTCCTCGCGCGGATCGTAGGCGAGGCCCGCGGCGAACTCGACCTCGTTGTCGCCCAGGCGGAACGGCTCGGTCAGCGCCACGATCCTGAACGCGCGATCGAAGCGCAGGAACCGGTGCAGGTACTGGCGCTGCCAGCCGCCGAGCGCGACGACCTCGTGCGTGAGGCAGAGCCACCCGCCGTCGAACGGCACCAGTTGCGAGCCGCCGCGCTGGTTCTCGAGCGCGAGCGGCGGCACGTGCACGGCGTGCGGCACCACGCGGTGCGAGACCGGATCGACGCGCAGCACCGTCGTCGGGTCGCACAGGTAGACGACGAACAGGTCGTCGCCGTCGACGGCCGGCATCCAGTTCTTCTGGTCCAGCTCGTCGCCGTGGCCGCGCAGCACCGCGACCGACGCGATGCGCCATTCGTCATCGAGCGCGAGCAGCGCGATCTGGCAGCGCGCTTCAGGATCGCGGTCGCGAACGGTCGCGGTCGCGTGCCAGCGCCCGCGCCAGCGGAACAGCCGGCAATCCTCGTAGCCGCGCACGCGCGTCTCGAAAGCTGGCGGCAGCCCGGGCACCTCGACCAGCGCGCGCTCGTCCACGATCGCGCGCGAGGAATCGAGCCGCGCGACCACGTTGTGCGTGCGGATCACGGGCAAATTCCAGCTGCGGTGGGGATCGTCCAGGCGGTAGTTGACGCCGCGCACGATCGCGTAGAGGTCGTCGCCTTCGCGCCACACCGTCGGATTCATCGCGATGTAGTCGTCGGGCATCGCCGGCGCGAGCTCGCGCAAGCGCGTGCGCCACATCAGCTTCGCCGCCTCCGGCGCGTGGAAGCGGCCATTGCGCCGCGCGCTCTCGCGCAGGTCCTGCGGCACGTCGCGCCGAAGCGCGAGCTCGAGGGTCGACTCGTGCGACGCGCGGCGGCGCGCGGGGTCCTTGCTGTACCAGCCCGCGATGCTCGCTTCGTAGCTGAGCGCATAGGCGTACACGGCCTCGTCGACGAACAGCACGTCGTCGTGCGGGTACCGGATGCGCTGGCCGGCCTCCACCCAGAGCATCGCGGTCTCGTTCTGGCCGCGCTCGCGGTAGTAGCGCGCGAGGTCGGCGAGCGGCTCCGCCCGCGTCGGCCGCCGTTCGTAGGCCGACAGGCAGCCGTCGACGAAGCCGACGTCGTCGCCGAGCGCGAGCGACGAGCGCGCGTGCATCCACAGCGCGTACCACACCTCCTCGTCGAAGCCGCCCGCGTCGGCGCGCTTGCCGTACCAGTCGCGCGCCTCCGCGTGGCGCCCGGCATCGCGGTAGGTCTGCGCGAGGTAGAACATCGCGCGGGCGTCGCCGGGATCGGCGTCGAGCGCCGCGGCGAGCAGCTTCGCGTCCCGTGCGAACTTGTCCGTCCTGCTCGATCCATTCGCATGATCGGCAAAGGCGATGCCGTCGAGCCGCGCGGCGGCAGCGTCGAGCGCCAGGTACTCGTGGGTGGCGCCGACATACTGCGCCTTCGTGTCGCGCCGGACCAAGCGCGTGTTCCAGTAGACGGTGCCGTTGCGCTGGACGACGCGGTAGGCCGGCGCGTCCAGCGCGTCGCGGAACCCCGGGTCCGCGACGACCAGCTCCATGTCGGCGTCGGCGAGAAGCAGGTAGTCGAACCTGCCGCGCGACGCGCGCGCCAGCTCGAGCGCGCGGTTGCGCGCCGTGCCGAAGTCGCCGAACGGGATCGCGTGGATCTCACCGGCGACGCCGTGCGCGGAGAACGCTCTTTCGATGCGCTGGCGCGTGTCGTCCGACGAGCCGGTGTCGCAGACGACGTACCAGTCGACCACCGGCGCGATCGACGCGATGCAGCGCTCGATGATCGCCGACTCGTCCTTGACGATCATGTTGAGGCACAGCCGCGCGCGCCCGCGCGGCGCGCCGCCGGCAGTCGTCCCCATCGCCTTGCCTCAGCGCAACCGGCGCAGCGCGATCGCGGCGATCGCGGCCGCGAGCGCGCCGGCCAGGGCCGGGTCGTGGACCGGCACGGGCACCGCGTTGCCGCCGATGCCGGGCCCGGTGCCTCCCGTGGCGCCCGACGGCCCCGTCGGACCGGTGGCGCCGGTGGGTCCCGTCGTGCCCGTCGGTCCTGTGGGTCCTGTCGGACCGGTCGACCCGGTCGGACCGGTCGGTCCAGTCGATCCCGTGCTGCCGGTTGGCCCGGTCGGCCCTGTGCTGCCGGTCGGGCCCGTCGGCCCGGTCGGCCCGGTCGGCCCGGTCGCGCCGGTCGGGCCGGTGCTGCCGGTCGGGCCGGTGCTGCCGGTCGGCCCCGTCGCGCCTGTCGGTCCGGTGCTGCCGGTGGGTCCGGTCGGCCCGGTAATGCCGGTCGGCCCGGTGCTGCCGGTCGACCCCGTCTCGCCGGTGGGCCCCGTCGCGCCGGTCGGTCCTATCGGGCCCGTCGGGCCGGTCGCCTGCGCGTACGCCTCGATCGGCAGCACCCATGCGGGCACCAGCGAGCTCGCCGCGAATGCGGCGCCTTGCTGAAGCACGGTGCGGCGGGAGAAGAGCGGCGACATTCGTGGCGGGCGCGCGCGGCGACGCATCATCGCATCAAACGACGACGGCAGCGGGATCGCCGCTGCCGTCTGTCGTGCGCGCCGACGTTGCGGCGCGTTTTCCGGCGCTCGGTTACTTTTGCGGCGCCGGTGCCGCAGGCGCGGCGGGCGTCGCCGCGGGTGCGGCGGGTGCGGGCGCTGCAGCCGGCGCGGACACCGCCGGCGGCGTCGACGGCATCACCGGCGCGGTCGACTTGCCGACGCCCCACGTGGCGAGCAGCGGCACGATCATCAGCGCGACGATGTTGATGATCTTGATGAGCGGGTTGACCGCCGGGCCCGCGGTGTCCTTGTACGGGTCGCCGACGGTGTCGCCGGTCACGGCCGCCTTGTGCGCGTCGCTGCCCTTGCCGCCGTGGTGGCCGTCCTCGATGTACTTCTTCGCGTTGTCCCACGCGCCGCCGCCGGTCGTCATCGAGATCGCGACGAAGATGCCGGTGACGATCGTGCCCATCAGCAGGCCGCCGAGCGCCTGCGGTCCGAGCACGAGGCCGACGACGACCGGCACGAGCACGGGCAGCAGCGACGGGACGATCATCTCCTTGATCGCCGCCTTGGTGAGCATGTCGACGGCGACGCCGTACTCGGGCTTCGCCTTGCCTTCCATGATGCCCTTGATCTCGCGGAACTGGCGGCGCACCTCGTGCACGACCGCGCCCGCGGCGCGGCCGACGGCCTCCATCGCCATCGCGCCGAACAGGTACGGGATCATGCCGCCGAGGAACAGGCCGACGATCACCTTGGGGTTCGACAGGTCGAACGACGTCGACAGCCCGACGCGCTCGAGCGCGTGCGTGTAATCGGCGAACAGCACCAGCGCCGCGAGGCCGGCCGAGCCGATCGCGTAGCCCTTGGTGACCGCCTTGGTCGTGTTGCCGACCGCGTCGAGCGGATCGGTGATCGCGCGCACCGAGTCCGGCAGGTCGGCCATCTCTGCGATGCCGCCGGCGTTATCGGTGATCGGGCCGTACGCGTCGAGCGCGACGATGATGCCGGCCATCGACAGCATCGACGTGGCAGCGATCGCGATGCCGTAGAGGCCCGCGCACCAGTACGAGGCGAGGATCGCGACGCACACGGCGAAGACCGGCCATGCGGTCGACTTCATCGACACGCCGAGGCCCGCGATGATGTTGGTCGCATGCCCCGTCGTCGACGCTTCCGCGACGTGCTTCACCGGCTTGAAGTCGGTGCCGGTGTAGTACTCGGTGATCACGACCATCGCGGCCGTCAGCACCAGGCCGACGATCGTAGCGCCGAACAGGCGCAGCGCCGTCAGCGACGGGTCGACCGCGGTGATGCCGCTCATCATCCGGTCGGTGATGAAGTAGAACCCGATCGCCGATACCACGCCCGCGACGGCGAGGCCGCGGTAGAGCGCGTTCATGATCTTGCCGCCGTCGCGCGCCTTGACGAAGAAGCAGCCGGCGATCGACGCGAGGATCGAGAAGCCGCCGAGCGCCAGCGGATAGACCACCGCCGCCTCGGCCATCGACGGCAGCAGCAGCGCGCCGAGCAGCATCGTCGCGACGAGCGTCACCGCATACGTCTCGAACAGGTCGGCCGCCATGCCGGCACAGTCGCCGACGTTGTCGCCGACATTGTCCGCGATCACCGCCGGATTGCGCGGATCGTCCTCGGGAATGCCCGCCTCGACCTTGCCGACGAGATCGGCGCCGACGTCGGCGCCCTTGGTGAAGATGCCGCCGCCCAGACGCGCGAAGATCGAGATCAGCGAGCCGCCGAACGCGAGGCCGACGAGCGGCTCGATCGCGTGGTGCAGCCCTTCGCGCATCAGGTTCGGCGCGTGGTGCGCGGCGTTGACGAGGAACCAGTAGAAGCCGGCCACGCCGAGGAGCCCGAGGCCCACGACCAGCATGCCGGTGATCGCGCCGCCGCGGAACGCGACCGCGAGCGCTTCGTTGAGGCCCGTGCGCGCGGCCTCGGCGGTGCGCACGTTCGAGCGCACCGACACGTTCATGCCGATGTAGCCGGCGAGGCCCGACAGGATCGCGCCGACCGCGAAGCCCGCGGCGGTCGTCCAGGACAGGAACACGCCGATGACCACGAACAGGATGACGCCGACGATGCCGATCGTCATGTACTGGCGGTTGAGGTACGCCTTGGCGCCGGCCTGGATCGCCGCCGCGATTTCCTGCATGCGGGCGTTGCCGGCGGGCTTCGCCATGATCCAGCTGATCGACCAGATGCCGTACGCGATGGCAGCGACGGCGCAAAGGAGCGCGAGGACGAGCGCGGTGGACATTGCAGGATTCTCCCTAGGGCTTGCTCGAAAAGGTGTGCGGGCCTGGGGTCGCGTCGTGGCGTCCCTCGCCCGTCGCCCCGGAGTCGCCGGGGCGATCAAACACGCTATTTTGCCAGTTTGCGGCGGAGGGCGTCGAGAGCGACGTGAATCGGGCCGGGATCAGGGCAACTCGGACCTACGTGCTACGACATCGGCCCGCCACTTGGCCATCGCCTTGTCGATCGCCTCGGTCCAGGTGCCGTCGGTGACCGCCAGCGCCGATTCCTGATTCGTCACGCGCACCGACACCGGCGTTGCGCGACCGGCGACGGTAACGTCCGTCGCGACCAGCGTCGAGACGGTGATCGCGAAGAAACCCGGCGTGACCCAGCTCCAGAACTGCTGGATGTCGACGTCGATGACCGGGACGCCGCCCGTTCCCGCGTCGACAACGCGGTACCCGGCATCGCGTAGCGCGACGACGAAGTGCTCGCGGACGACGCCGGCGACCGTCTGGCCGGGCTCGAGCAATACGTCGCCGAGCGCCATGCCGTAGGTGTTGCGCTTGCGTCCGATCGCGCGGGCTCGCGTCGCGTCGCCGCCTCCTTCGCTGCCGAGCGAGGGCGTGCTCGGCTCGCGCGGCGAGGCCTCGAAGCGCCGTGCGTCGACGACCTTTCCGATAGCGACCGACTTGCCCGACGCAACGGCCGTCGCGGCGACCGCCGGCCCGGCGCCCAGCTTGACTTCGCTGCGCGTCACGGCGCAGCCGGAAACCAGGAGCGTGGCGGCCAGCGCGGCCATGACGACGATCGGTCGGTCCTGCATGTGCATTCACCCTTATTGTTGATCCAACCTATTTCGCGAGCGCGCGAGCGAGGAAATCGAGCCGGTCCTGCCCCCAGAACGGCTCGCCCCGGTAGACGTACCACGGCGCGCCGAACACCTGGGCATCGATCGCCTTCTGTGTCGCCTCGTCGTAGCGCGCCTGGATCTCGGGCGCGCCCGCGCGCGCGGCGAGCGCGTCGACGTCGAGGCCGGCATGGTGCGCGACGTAGCGCAGCGTCGCGGGATCCGACGCGTCGCGCTCCTCGGCCCAGCGCGCGCGCAGCACGCCGCCGGCCATCGACAGCCCCGCCGCGATCCCGTGCTCGAGCGCGGCGAGCACCCAGCGCGCCGCCTCGTCCGGGTTGGCGCCTGCGAACTTCGGCTGCAGGTGGATCGGCACGCGCAGGTGCTCGCTCCAGCGCTTGAGCTCGAAGAGCCGGTACGCCTGCCGTTGCGGCGCGCGCTTCGCGAGCGGCAGCCCGCCGGAGATCGGGAACACCTTGCCGAGGTCGATCGGATAGAGATTGACCGTCGCGCCGTGCTCGTGCGCGAGCGTGACGAAGCGCTCGTGGCCGAGGTAGCTCCACGGCGAGTTCGTCGCGAAGTAGTAGTCGACCGTTTTCTCCATGGCTAGACCTTGAACTCCTTCGCGAGCTTCCTTGGGACCGGGACATTCTTCAGCCGCACGTACTGCGGCAGCCCATCCTTGTACGGCGGCGGCGCCTCGCCTTTCATCAGCGGGCCGAGGTACGCGCGCGCCTTCGCGGTGATGCCGTAGCCGTCCTTCGCGATGAAGTCGCGCGGCAGCATCTTCTCGACGTTCGCGACCTTCGCGAGCGGCGCCTCGGTGATCTTCCACCGGTACGGGCGGTCGGCGACGCGCGTGATCGCCGGCATCACCGCGTTCTTCCCCGCGATCGCGTACTCGACCGCGGCGCGCCCGACGGCATAGCTCTGCTCGACGTCGGTCTTCGACGCGAGGTGGCGCGCCGCGCGCTGCAGGTAGTCGGCCACGGCCCAGTGGTACTTGTACTTGAACCGGTCGTTGACGATCCTCGCGATCAGCGGCCCGACGCCGCCGAGTTGCGCGTGGCCGAACGCGTCGCGCGTGCCGGCTTCCGCCAGCAGCTTGCCTTCCGGGTTCGACAGCCCCTCGGAAACGCCGATGCAGCAGTAGCCGTGCGCCTTGGTGAGCGCGTCGACGCGCGCGAGGAACGCGCCCTCGTCGAACCGGATCTCGGGGAACAGCAGCACGAGCGGAATCGGCGTGCGCTCGTCGTCGGCCATGCCGACGGCCGCGGTGATCCAGCCCGCGTGCCGTCCCATCACCTCGAGCACGAAAATCTTGGTCGACGTCTTCGCCATCGACGCGACGTCGAAAGCCGCCTCGCGCATCGACGTGGCGACGTACTTGGCGACCGAGCCGAAGCCCGGGCAGTTGTCGGTGACCGCGAGGTCGTTGTCGACCGTCTTCGGCACGTGGATCGCCTGCAGCGGGTAGCCGAGCTTCTCCGCGATCTGCGAGACCTTGAGGCAGGTGTCGGCCGAGTCGTTGCCTCCGTTGTAGAAGAAGTAGCCGATGTCGTGCGCGCGGAACACCTCGATGAGCCGCTCGTACTGCGCGCGCGATTCCTCGAGCCCCTTGAGCTTGTAGCGGCACGACCCGAACGCGCCGGCCGGCGTGTGCTTGAGCGCGCGGATCGACGCGACCGGCTCCTTCGACGTGTCGATCAGGTCCTCGGTGAGCGCGCCGATGATGCCGTTGCGTCCCGCGTAGACCGTGCCGATGGTTGCGCGGTGTCGCCGCGCGGCCTCGATGACGCCGGCGGCGGACGCGTTGATCGTCGCGGTCACGCCGCCCGACTGGGCGTAGAACGCGTTGCGCTTGGGCATGGCTCGCGCCGCAGTGAAAACGAAGGGGCGATTCTAGCGCGGCGCCGCGCCGACCCGCTCGAGCCAGGATCGTGCGCCGGCATGGTCGGGCGCGAGCGCGACGACGCGCTCGAAGCACTGGCGCGCCGCGCCGGGCATGCGCGCGCCGGCGCACGCGATGCCCCAGTTGAACCACAGGTCGGGGTCCTCGGGCCGGCCCTCGACGGCGCGCTTCATCAGCGCGACCGCCTCGTCGCGCGCGCCGGCACGGTGACGCAGCATCGCGAGCAGGTTGAGGAGGTCCGGGTCGTCGGCGAACTCGCGCTCGAGCGTGCGCAGCGTCGCCGTGGCCGCCCCGGCCCCGCCGGCGCCGGCCTGCGCGTTCGCCTTCGCCATGCCGGCCTGGTGGCGCTCGACGTGGCGGTTGTAGACGTCGGCCCACTTCTCGCGCACGTACGCGTGCTGCGCGGCGTACTTCTCGGCGTCGAAGTTGCCGGCGCCGCCGCCGCCCGACGTGCCGGTGTCCGCGTGCCAGCGAAACGATGCGCGATCGACGAACACGAAGGGCGTCCGCTCGGAAAGCTGCAGGACGAAATCCCAGTCGTCGTGGATGTCGAGCGCGCCGTCGTAGCGGATGCCGGTGTCGAGCAGCTCGCGCCGCCACAGGAGGCCCGAGTGGTGGATGTACGATTTCTCGAACAGCGCGAGCCGGTTGAACGGGCGCCCCACCGT
>DATBSV010000417.1:0-10770 GCA_036559685.1 Casimicrobiaceae bacterium | reverse complement strand
GCGACCTCGCCGTCGATCGAGATGCCGTTGTCGTCGTAGACGACGACGAGCTTGCCGAGGCGCCACGTCGCCGCGAGCGAGCACGCCTCGTGCGAGATGCCTTCCATCAGGCAGCCGTCGCCGACGAACGCGTACGTGCGATGGTCGACGATCGTGTGGCCGGGGCGATTGAACGTCGCGGCGAGCAGCTTCTCGGCGAGCGCCATGCCGACCGCGTTCGCGAGGCCCTGCCCGAGCGGACCGGTCGTCGTCTCCACGCCCGGCGTGACGCCGACCTCGGGATGCCCGGGTGTCTTCGAATGGAGTTGCCGGAAGCGCTTGAGCTCGTCGAGCGGCAGGTCATAGCCCGACAGGTGCAGCAGCGCGTACTGCAGCATCGAGCCGTGGCCGTTGCTCAGCACGAAGCGGTCGCGGTCGGGCCAGTGCGGATCGCGCGGGTTGTGCTTGAGATGCCCGCGCCACAGCGCGAGCGCGATCTCCGCCATGCCCATCGGCATGCCGGGATGACCGCTCTTCGCGGCCTCGACGGCGTCCATCGCGAGCGCGCGGATGGCGTTGGCGAGCTCCGCGTCGGGAGCGGGTTTCGAAGCGGGTAGCGACATCGGGAGGCGTGGCGGCGAGAAGCGCCGCGCGGTAGACCACAAGACCGTCGCGCAGCGCGGAAAGACTTGAAATTATGGCGGAATCCCCCATGTTGTACAATCAGTGCTCGTTTGGTCGTGCGTGACCGGTCGTTCCGACGACGCGGAGTCCATCCGACGTGGCGTGAAGTGCCCTTCCCCGTGCGCGAGCGCGAGGTGGGGCGTTTCCTTTTTGGGGGTGTTCCGGCGCATTCCCGCCGGGACCTTGCTCTTTAGGGAGACGACTGATGGACGGAATCCATCTGTTGGGCGAGTGGTACGGCTGCCCATCGGACCTGCCGGCAATGATCAGCGCCGAGGCGCTGCGCGACCGTTGTCTCGACGCGGTGCGTGCGGCCGGGCTCACGATCGTCGGCGATCGCTTCCACCAGTTCGACCCGCAGGGCGTCACCGGCGCGGTCATTCTCGCGGAGTCGCACCTCGCCGTGCACACCTGGCCGGAGATGGGCTCCGTGACGATCGACGTGTACGTGTGCAACTTCACGACCGACAACACGGACAAGGCCCGACGCGTGTTCGAGGAGCTCGAGCTCTCGCTCAAGCCGACGCGCACGCGCTACCAGGAAATCCAGCGCGGGGGCGCGCATGGCTGACGCGCCCGGCGATATCGTGCCCGGCGCGATGACCGAGTACCTCACCGACGAGTGGGGCTTCTTCATCAAGTCCAAGCGCGAATACGAGCGCTTCCGCTCGCCCTACCAGTCGGTCGAGGTCCACGAGACCGAGCCGTTCGGCAAGCTGTTCCGCCTCGACGGCCGGTTCATGACCAGCGAGCAGGACGAGTTCTTCTACCACGAGAATCTCGTCCACGTCGCGGCGATCACGCACCCGCAACCCGAGCGCGCGCTGATCGTCGGCGGCGGCGACGGCGGGTCCGCCGAAGAGCTCCTGAAGCACCCGTCGATGAAGAAGGTCGTGCTCGCGGAGATCGATGTCGCGGTCGTCGACATCGCGCGCAAGTACCTCGAGAGCGTGCACCGCGGCAGCCTCGACGACCCGCGGCTCGAGCTTCGCATCGGCGACGGCTACCAGCTCGTGCGCGACACGGCGGAAACCTTCGACCTGATCGTGCTCGACCTGACCGATCCGGGCGGTCCGTCGCTCGAGCTCTATACGCCCGAGTTCTACCGCGCGTGCGGCGCGCGCCTGACGTCGCTCGGCGCGATGACGCTGCACATCGCGAGCCCGGTCGCGCATCCCGACCGCATCCGGCAGACGCTGGTCGCCCTGCGCTCGGCGTTCCCGATCGTGACGCCGTACCTCGTCTCCATACCGCTTTACGGCGGACTTTGGATGATGGCGTGCTGCTCGGCGGGACTCGATCCGCGCAGGATGACGACGGTCGAGGTCGACCGCCGGATCTCGCAGCGCGGCCTCCGCGACCTGCACTACTACAACGGCGAGATGCACCGGGCCTCGCTCGCGCTGCCCAACTTCGTCCGCGCGCTCGTCTCCTAGTCGTTGTGGGTCCGGCTTCAGCCGGACGACTCCCCCCCGTCAGACTCGGCCGACGCGCGCGGTCGCTCCTGCCATCGTCCCGGATGGCTTTTGACGCATTTCGTCGCGCTGTAGGCGGCCGCCGGCCCCAGGGGTCAACCTGCGCCGGTTTCCCGGCGTTGATGGCTTTGGCAAAACAGGAACTTGAAGAAGGGGCCCCGCGCCGCCAACTTCAGCCTGGAGGGAAGGGTTTCCCTCGCTGCCACGACGAGAGACCGCGATGACGCTGACCGACACGATGGGCAATGCCGATTTCGTGCTGATCGACGGAATCGTCTACGAGACCGAGTACGTCCGCGTGCCCGACGAGGACACGCACGAGGACGACGTGGTGCTCGAAGCGAAGCACGGCGAGATGGAGGTCGAGCTCCTGTGCTCTGACCTCACCGGTGCGACGCACCTGGGCGAGGGCGTCTACCGCCTTCTCAACGGGCATCACCTGCGCTTCCTGACCACGGCCACCGTGCATTGACGGGCGCGCGCGGCGCGCGCGCCCTTCGCGACGGCGCCGCGACTCGTCACGATAGACGGGCGCGGCGCCGACCCGCCGTCACCCTGGTCAGGCCGAAATGCCTGCTGCGCGGTCGCCGATCTAGACCGGATCGTCCGATGCCGCGTGCCACTGCCGCGCAAGCTTGAAACGCATCATCAGCATCCACGCGGCCGGAATCACCAGGAGCGACAACAGCGGCGCAGTGACCATGCCTCCCACCATGGGCGCTGCGATACGCTGCATGACCTCGGCCCCGCTTCCCGAACCGAGCATGATCGGGAGCAATCCGGCGAAGATGACCGCGACGGTCATCGCTTTCGGCCGCAGCCGGAGGACGGCGCCTTCCTCGATGGCCTCGGACAATGTCGCGCGCGTAGGCAGCGCGCCCTCCTTCAGACGTCGCTCCCACGCGTTCTTGAGGTAGACCAGCATCACGACGCCGAACTCCGCCGCGACGCCAGCCAGCGCGATGAAGCCGACCGCGCTGGCGACCGAAATGTCGTGTCCCAGCAACCAGATGAACCAGAAGCCGCCGGCCAGTGCGAACGGTACCGCGGCCATGATCAGCAACGCCTCTGCCGCGCTGCGAAATGTCAGGAGCAGGAGCAAGAAGATCACGGCCAGCGTCACCGGGACGACGATCTTCAGGCGTTGCGTTGCCCGCTCGAGGAACTCGAACTGTCCGGACCACGAAATGGAGTAGCCGGGAGGCAAGGAAACGTCCCGCGCGACCCGCTGCTGCATCTCGCTCACGGCGGAGCGCAGGTCGCGACCGCGCAGGTCCACGTAGACCCAGCCCGACAGCCGCCCGTTCTCGCTCTTCAGCATCGGCGGGCCGTCGCTGATCTCGACCTTCGCCACGTCCGACAGCCGGATATGCGCTCCCCGCTCGGTCACGATCGGGAGCGTGCGCAGGCGCTCGAGGGAGTCGCGGTACTCGCGCGGATAGCGCACGCTGATCGGGAAGCGCTGCCGGCCGTCGATCGTCTCCCCGACGTTCTCGCCGCCGATCGCCGACGCGACCACGGAATGGATGTCGGCGACCTGCAGGCCATAGCGACCGGCAGCCATCCGGTCGGGGATCACCTCGATGTATCGCCCTCCTTCCAAGCGTTCCGCCAGTGCCGACGTGACGCCGGGAACGTCCTTCACGATCGACTCGATCCTTGCCGCGATCCGATCGATTTCCGCGAGATTCGAACCCGCGACCTTCACGCCAACCGGACTCTTGACGCCCGTGGCCAGCATGTCGATGCGGTTTCGGATCGGCGGGATCCAGATGTTCGACAGGCCCGGAACGCGCACGACTTGATCGAGCTCCTCCACCAGCTTTTCAGGCGTCATGCCGGCCCGCCACTGCTCGCGAGGCTTGAATTGGATGGTCGTCTCGAACATCTCCAGCGGCGCCGGGTCGGTCGCGGTTTCCGCGCGCCCGGCTTTGCCGAATACCGTCGCGACTTCCGGCACGGTGCGAATGAGCCGATCCGTTATCTGCAGGAGTTCGGCGGCCTTGGCAGGCGAGATGCCTGGAAGGGCCGAAGGCATGTAGAGCAGGTCACCTTCGTCCAGTGGCGGTATGAACTCCCCGCCGAGCCGGGACAGCGGCAAGGCGGTACCGGCGATGACCAGCAGCGCGCCGAACAGCGCCGTCTTGGGAAAGCGCAGTACGGTGCGCAAGACCGGTCGATAGGCGGCGATCAGCGCCCGGTTCAGCGGATTGCGTGATTCGTCCGGAATGCGTCCGCGAATGAGGTAGCCCATCAGCACCGGAACCAGCGTCACCGATACGCCCGCGGCCGCAGCCATGGAATAGGTTTTCGTGAACGCCAGCGGCGAGAAGAGACGGCCCTCCTGCGCCTCGAGCGCGAACACCGGAACGAACGAGAGCGTGATCACCAGCAGCGAGAAAAAGAGGGCCGGGCCAACCTCGACCGCCGCGTCGCCGATGATGGACCAGCGCCTGGCCTCGGTCAGGGATTCGCCGGGATGTCGGTGGCGAAACGATTCCAGATGCTTGTGCGCGTTCTCGATCATGACCACCGCCGCATCGACCATCGCCCCGACGGCGATCGCGATGCCGCCGAGCGACATGATGTTGGCGTTGACGCCCTGGTAGTGCATGACGATGAACGCCGTCAGGATGCCCACCGGCAACGCGACGACGGCCACGAATGCCGAACGGAGGTGAAGCAGGAACAACGCGCAAACAAGCGCAACGACGATGAATTCCTCGACCAGCCGATCGCGCAGGTTGTGCACCGCGCGCACGATGAGTTGTGACCGGTCGTACGTCGTGACCACCTCCACCCCCCGTGGCAAGCCGGGCTTGAGCAGCTCCAGCTTCGCCTTCACCGCCTCGATCGTCGTCAGCGCATTGCGCCCGCTGCGCATGACGACCACGCCGCCCGCGACCTCTCCTTCGCCATCGAGCTCAGCGATGCCCCGCCGCGATTCCGGACCGATCTGGACCATGGCGACGTCGCCCAGCCGCACGACGACGCCGGCGTCGCTGGTCGCAAGCGGAATGCTGCGGAAATCCGCCAACCCTGTCAGGTAACCGCGGGCGCGCACCATGTATTCGGCCTCGGCGAGCTCGATCACCGAGCCGCCCGTCTCCTGATTGGCCTTGCCGATCGCCTCCACCACGCGCGTGTGCGTAATGTTGTAACTGCGCAGTCGCTCGGGATCCAAGACGATCTGGTACTGGCGCACCATGCCGCCGATGCTCGCGACCTCGGCGACGTCGGGGACCGACTTGAGCTCGTACTTCATGAACCAGTCCTGCAATGCGCGTAGCTGTCCGAGGTCGTGCTTGCCCGTTCGATCGACGAGCGCGTACTCGTAGATCCATCCGACGCCGGTCGCGTCCGGGCCCAACGCGGCGGACGCACCGCGAGGCAGCCGTCCCTGGACTTGGTTCAGATACTCCAGCACGCGCGAACGCGCCCAATACAGATCCGTGCCGTCCTCGAACAGAACGTAGACGAACGAATCGCCGAAGAACGAATAGCCGCGGACGTTCTTTGCGCCCGGCACCGACATCATCGTCGTGGCGAGCGGATAGGTAACCTGGTCCTCGACGATCTGCGGTGCCTGCCCCGGATACTGGGTGCGGATGATGACCTGCGTGTCGGAGAGATCCGGCAGCGCGTCGAGCGGTGTGCGCTGGATCGCCCACAGTCCCCATCCCACCAAGACGGCGGTTACGACCAGGACGCCAAGGCGATTGGCGATCGACCATCGGATTAGCGCCGCGATCATGGCTTTGCTCCGCTTGCGGGCTTGCGTTCGATACGCGTGAGCCGCCAGGTGTCGCCCTTCTGCATGAACTCGAACGTCACGTCGTCGCCGGCCTTGATTCCGGTCGGCACCCCTGCGGGAGGGCTCTCAAAGCCCATTGTCATCGCCGGCCACTTGAGCGCCGGGATCGGTCCATGCGAGAGCAGGACCTCGACCTTGCCGACTTTCTCGACCTTGCCTTCGCCCTGATAGCTGCTGACGCCTGCCGGCGCGGGTGAGGAGGCGCCGGATTCGAGTCGCGACAACGCCGATTTGAGGCTCGCTTCGGAATCGATGAGGAACTGCCCCGAGGTGACGACTCGCTGTCCGTCGGCGAGTCCCGACTTGATCTCGACGTCAGCCTCGACCGGACGTCCCAGCGTGACTTCGACGGGGACAAACCGGTTGTTGTCGTCGGCGATGATCACGACATTGCGCCTGCCGGTGGCGATGACCGCTTCCTGCGGAACTACCAACGCGGATGCGGGTGCTGATGCACCGAGCGCGACGTTCACGAACATGCCCGGCTTGAGGATGGTGCCGGGGTTGCCGAGTTCGATGCGGACCCTGAGCGTCCGCGTCGCGACGTCGAGCTGGGGCAGGATCGCGCCCACTTTTCCGCCGAATATCCGTCCCGGATAGGCGTCGGACCGCGCCTGCGCCGGCGCGCCATCCCGCACCTGCGCCGCCTGCGCCTCGGGGACGTTCGCCTCGACCCACACGGTAGACAGGTCGACGATCCGAAACAGCGCCATGCCGGGCTGCACCATGATGCCATCGCGCACGCCGAGCTCGGCGACAACGCCCGCGATCGGCGACGTCAGCGTGAACCGCGACTGGGCGACGCCTTCGCGCACCGATCGCTCGACGACGTCGTCCGGAATGGACTGCAGGCGCAGTCGTTCGCGCGCGGCCGAGACGATGGCGGGATCGATGTTCGATTTGCGCAACGCCATGTATTCGGCGAGCGCACCCGACCATTCGGGCGCGAAGATGGTCACCAATGGCTGGCCTTTCGCGACCGGGTCGAACGTCGCGCGCACGAAAAGCCGTTCGACGTAACCGCTCACGCGCGACTGAACGACCACCGTCGCGCGCTCGTTCTGGGTCACCGTGCCGACGGCCTCGACGCCGTTGGCGACCGAAGCCATGCGCACGAGCGCCGTTCGGATGCCGAGGTTCTGGACTACGCCGGGAGAGACGGACACTCCCGGGCCCTGCGCTTCGTCCGCGTAGACCGGCACGAGCTGCATGTCCATGAACGGCGACTTGCCCGGCTTGTCGAAGCGACGTCCAGGCACCATGGGATCGTGCCAGTACAGCACCTTGCGCTCTCCGCCTGGCGACCCGGGCGCGCCGGTCCCCGGCGTCGAGACCGTCGGAATCCCCATCGACATGCCCGCGTTCATCCCGACGCGATAGGCGCCGTACGCCAGCGCCGCGACGACGATCGCCAGCGTCGAACCGATTCCAACCGCTCTGAGGCTCATGGCTTGCCTCTTTCGGCGTCGAGGTAGGTGTAGCGCAACCGCGCCCAGACTCGGGCCGCCTCCCGTTCCAGCTCGAGAATCTGGATTCGCGCGTCCACTTCGGCGCGACGCGCCTCGAGCACGGCGAGGAGGTCGCGCTGGCCGCTGCCGTAGGCCGCAAGCAGCGCGTCGACGCGCTGGCGGGCGATCGGCATCAACGCCCGCTGGAGCTCGTGCTGCCGCTCGTTCAACGCGAGCCACTCGATCTGCATCGCGTTGAATTCGGCGGCGTGGCGTCTCTGCGCGTCCAGCAGCTGGTCGCGCGCCTGGTCGCGTTGCGCGAGGCGCGCCGCCACCTCGCGGTCCTGGCGCTCCTCGCGTGCAATGGGCAGCGGGACGCTGACGCCAACCGAGATCATGTTCGAGAACGATGGAGCTCGATGCTGGTAGGAGACTTCCAAGCTCCAGTTCGGGTTGCGGTTCTGTCGGGCAACCTCGACTTCCGCTTCGGCGACGTCGAGCTGACCGCCCAACGCGCGAAGGTGCGGGATGTTGTGCGGGCCGTGCTCGGAGAGCGCGAGAACCTCGCTTGCGCTCGGAAGCCCGTCGTCGCCCGCGGGCGGCCGGGACGCCTCGTCTCCGAGCCAGCGTGCGAGCCGGGCGATCGCGACCTGCTGTTGCCTCCGCGTGGCGATGACGCGGTCCCGGGACTGGATCAGGAGCGCGTCGACCGCGAGCACGTCGGCCGGAGTCGCCTTGTTACCGACGACCTGCGCCTCTGTGGCTCGACGCTGCATCGCGATTTCCCGCTCGAGCTCCTGCAACAGGCGCTCGGTTCGAAGCGCGAACACTCGGTCGTACCAGGCGCTGGCCACTTCCACCCGCAGATCGGCCCGCGACATCTCGGCTTCGGCCTCCCAGCGCCGCGCTTCGCGTTCGCCGCGGTCCCGCCGGGCCTCGCGCTTGGCGACGGACACGTATTCCTGCATCACGCCGATGCGCCGCATCGTCATGAAGTCGCGGTCCAGCGTGAACGCATCCGGACCGTTGACCGGAACGTTGTCGAGACCCGCGCGAAGGACCGGGTCCGGCAACTGGTTCGACGAAGCGGCCAACTCGCGCGCGCCGCGCGCCGCGGCATCGAGCGACGACACGCTCGGGGCCCTGCCTTCGGCGAGCCTGAGCGCCTCCGCGAGTGTCAGCGGGGTTTGGGACGCGGCGGGTGCGGCCGACAACGCCAGCACCGCCAGAACCGCGCTCCATCGAGCGCGCACAGCCGAATGAATGAACATTGCGATCCCCGAGGCAAGTGACAACCGACCGCCGTGCGCCATGCGCGGCGGGCCGCGTTGCTGCTAGGGGATCAAATTCTCAGGCGACCGCTGGAGGCGAAGATCGGCGGGGCGGCGGCTCGGGGGACGACCAGGGCGGAGCGCGTTGTTACGGCGCACTTGTCGGAAGGCAACCACTGGACGGTGGCGAGAACGGCGGCGCAATCCGCGACGGCAACCGGCGCGTGATGGTCGAAGAGTTGCGAATCCGATTTGCAATGCTCGAGGCATACGCCCGACCGAGTCGGCGACGTGGGCATGCCCATGTCCTCGCAGGGCGCGGCAACCTCGGCCGCGAGCGACGAAGGCGCCGAACGGCCGGCGACGAGATCGCAGGCGTGCGCCGCCGTGGCCAGTTGCAGGAAGGCAACCGCCAGCAAGGCGATCCAGGCGATCGGGCGACGCCGCGCGCGATTCATAGCCTCGAGTATAGGCCGCAGGGGATGCCGTTCGTACCCTGTCGGACAACCGTGCGGCGGAAACCTCGCCCGGAACCATGACTCCGGTCGCAGCGTCTCCTGCTCCGCTACGTTGACTCAAGCACGAACGTGTACGACGCCTCGACGGCATTGGTGCCACGCGATGGTACGGCGACCGGCGCGATCTCGAGCCGGTCGCGCTCGCGCGAGAACATGCCGCCGAATCCGCCCTCGGCCGACTCCCCTTTGAGGTAGAGCTGCGTCGTGAGCGTGCGCGCGCCCGCGCGCGTGATGCGGAAGTGCAGGTGCGCGGGGCGGCCGCCATAGGGCACCGGCCGCATCGCGACAAAGGCGTAGCCGCCGTCGCCCGTCGCGGTCGCGCGCCCATAGCCCTGGAAATCGGGGTCCTGCGTGCCGCCGTCGCCGACGTGGTGGTAGGTGCCGTGGATGTCGCACTGCCAAAGCTCGAGCTTCGCCCCGGAAAGCGGCGATCCGTCCAGCGCGAGGACGCGCCCGGTCAGGTACAGCGGCTTGCCCTGTGCCGCGCCGGCGCGGCCGGCGACGCGCATCAGGTCGTGGTCGGCGTCGGCGGGAAACCCGCGCGGGTAGAACGGGCCTTCGGCGTCCTGCGGTGTCGGCACGAGGCGCTTCCCGCCCTGGGCCGCCGCGAATCGGGAGGACGCGAGCGCGAGCGGCGCGGCGGCGAGCCAGCGGACGGTGCGGCGGCGGAGGGAAGGGTTCATGGGGCGTGGTCGGAGGGAATCTACGCGCTTCGACGCGCGGCGCAACGATTCGTTCCGGGCCGTTGACAGGGCCATTGCATGCGCATACGCTCATACGATGCGCCGCCCGACGCGACTCGCCAAGCCGCCCCGCAGGCGCACCGCGGCGACCTCCGACGAGCTCGCGCCGGTGTTCGACGCGGTCGCCGACTATTTCGGGCTGCTCGCCGAGCCGACGCGTCTTGCGATCCTGCACACGATCTGCAACGACGAGAAGACCGTCTCGGCGATCGTCGAGGCGACCGGCGCGACGCAGACCAACGTGTCGCGCCACCTGGGCTTGCTGCACGCCGCCGGCGTCGTGAGCCGCCGCCGCGACGGTAGCTCGGTGCACTACCGCGTCGCCGACCCGGTCTTCGTCGAGATCTGCCGCAGCGCGTGCGTGCGCATCGCCGCGCGCATCGACGCGCAGTCGCCGCTCGCCGGCGAGCTCCTCGACTACGCGCGGAACACGTAGTCGATGGCCGATCGCGTGCCCGGGCGGATACGCCCAGCTCCGGAAGCGCGCCGCGGCTTCCTGAAGCGCGCGCTCGTCGGCGGCGCCGCGCTCGCCGCGGGACGCGCGGCCGCGCAGGACGATGCGAATCTCCCGCCGAACGTCCCCGAGTGGACGCGCTCGCTCGGCGCGCCGGTGCTCGCGTCGCCCTACGGCGTGCCTTCGAAGCACGAGACGGGCGTCCGGCGCCGCGAAAGCCCCGGGCTCACGCGCACGCCTCACTCGTCGGTTGCGTTCACGCCGCTTCAGAGCCTGTTCGGCATCATCACGCCGTCGGGCCTGCACTTCGAGCGCCACCACGCGGGCATGCCCGAGGTCGACCCGCACCGGCACCGGCTGATCGTCCACGGCATGGTGCGCGAG
>DATBSV010000416.1:0-7514 GCA_036559685.1 Casimicrobiaceae bacterium | reverse complement strand
CGGTTGACGCTCTGGTCGGCGGCCGAGAACAGCGTGACGAAGCCCACGCCGACGATCGCCAGCGTGATCGCGAACAGCGGCCGGTCGACGCGGCGGACGACGACTTCCCACAGCCGGCCGGCGACGTCGTCGATGCGCAGGGTCGTCATGCGCGGCCTGCGACGGGGGAAGCGGCGTTGAGCGGAAGCGTCATGGCGCCGCTCATCGCGCCGAGTGCAAGGCGCCGCTGCGCAGCAAGGGTGACTTCCCTCGCAAGCAGCGGCAACGCCGCAATCGGTGCGATGAGCAAGCCAGGCATCGTCGATTCCCCCGTTGCAGGCCGCCTAATCGCTCGCGTCGTCGGCGTCGGGCATCGGCCCTTCGAACATCGGCGCCGGCCCGGAGCTCTTCTGCCCGAGCAGGTAGAAGTCGAACACCTGCCGGGCGATCGGCGCGGCCGCCTGCGCGCCGAAGCCGCCGTTCTCGACCAGCACGGCCACCGCGATCGCCGGCTTGTCGGCCGGCGCGTACGCCATGTACCACGCGTGGTCGCGCAGCCGCTCGTCGACCTTGTGCGCCTTGTACTCCTCGCCCTTGAGCGAGAAGACCTGCGCGGTGCCGGTTTTGCCGCCCGACGTGTAGGGCGCACCGCGGAACGCGGCCGCGCTCGTGCCTTCCTTGTTGACCTGCAGGAGCGCGTGGCGGATCACGGCCATGTGCTCGGGCTTCACGTTGAGCCGGTATGAGGGCTCGCGCTCGACCACCCGCACTTCGCCGGACTTCGCATCCTCGATGCGCTGGACGAGGTGCGGCCGGAACGCGACGCCGTCGTTGGCGATCGTCGCGATCGCGTGCGCGAGCTGCACCGGCGTGAACGCCGTGTAGCCCTGGCCGATCCCCGCCGAGATCGAGTCGCCGAGGTACCACTTGCGGTGCTCCTCGCGGTACTTCGCGTCGGCGAAGCGCTGCCGCTTCCATTCGCGCGACGGCATGATTCCCGAGACCTCGCCCTCGATGTCGATGCCGGTCGGGCGGCCGAAGCCGAGCGAAGACATGAACCGGTAGGTGTCGTCGACGTCGGTGTCGTTGGCGAGCAGGTAGAAGTAGGTGTCGCACGACACGACGATCGCCTTGGTCATGTCGACCATGCCGTGCCCGCCCTTCTTGTCGTCGCGGAAGCGGTGCGCCGCGCCGGCGAGCTGGAAGTAGCCGGGATCGTTGAACGTTTGCGTGGCCGTGCGCTTCCCCGACGTCAGTGCGCCGAGCGCGAGGAACGGCTTGATCGTCGAGCCCGGCGGGTAGGCGCCCCGCAGCGGCCGGTTGAGGAGCGGCTTGTCGGGCGAGTCGTTCAATTCCTGCCACGACGCCGGGTCGATGCCGTCGACGAACAGGTTCGGGTCGTAGCCGGGGCGCGAGACGAACGCGAGCACGTCGCCGGTCGACGGCTCGATCGCGACGAGCGCGCCGCGGCGGTCGCCGAACGCGGCCTCGGCGGCGAGCTGCAGGTGGATGTCGATCGACAGCCTCAGGTTGTTGCCCGACACCGGTGGCGCGCGCGACAGCGTGCGCACCGCGCGGCCCGCCGCGTCGACCTCGACCTCCTCGACGCCGGTCGTGCCGTGCAGCTCGCGCTCGTAGGTGAGCTCGACGCCGACCTTGCCGATGTAGTCGGTGCCCTTGTAGTCCGCGCTCTCGTCCCACGACGCGATCTTCACGAGGTCGCGGTCGTTGATGCGCCCGATGTAGCCGAGCACGTGCGAGGCGACCGCGCCGAACGGATAGTTGCGGAACAGGCGCGCCTTGATCTCGACGCCCGGGAAGCGGTACCGGTTGGCGGCGAAGCGCGCGACTTCCTCGTCGGAGAGCTTGGTGCGGATCGGCAGGCTCTCGAAGTTCTTCGACTCCTCGAGCAGCTTGCGGAAGCGCTTGCGATCGCGCGCGGCGATGTCGACGATCTCGGACAGCCGGTCGATCGTGCCGTCGAGGTCGCGCACGCGCGAAGGCTGGATCTCGAGCGTGTAGGCCGAGAAGCTCTGCGCGAGCACGACGCCGTTGCGGTCGGTGATGACGCCGCGGTTGGGCGCGATCGGCACGATCGCGATCCGGTTGGTCTCGGCGAGCGTGCGGAAATGGTCGTGCTGCGCGACCTGCAGGTAGACGAAGCGGCCGACCAGCGCCGCGAACGCGACCAGTACGAATCCGCCGGCGATCGCGAGCCGCCGCCGGAACCGGTGGACTTCGCTCTCGGCGTTGCGAAGCTCGGGGCCGAAGCCCCCGCCGCCTCCGCGACGTCGCTGGCTGAACAACCGGCGTCGGATCGTCATAGCGTCGTGGACTTGCGCGACGGGCGCTGCGGCCATTGAAGCACGACCGTGAGCAGCGGCCAAAGCAGCGCGCCGACGATCGGCGGCACCGCGTAGGTCCAGCGGGGCAGCTGCGCCCCGCCGATCATCCGGACGAAGAGGACGAGCGCGGCGCACGCGGCGAGCAGGAACGCGACCTGCACGGCCTGCTGCCACAGCGGGAAGCGCAGCACGCGCCGGCGGAAGTACTCGGCGGCGTAGGCGAGCATCGCGTAGGCGAGCGCGTGCTGGCCGAACAGCGTCGCGTCGATGACGTCCATCATGAGCCCCATCGTCCACGAGACGCCCACGCCGACGTAGCGCGGCGCCTGGATGCACCAGTAGAGCAGCGTCAGCGCGACGAAGTCGGGCTTGAGCGCCAGCGCGACGCCGGACGCCGGTAGCGTGTTCGCGAGCATCGCGATCGCCAGCGTCAGCACGACGAACCACGGCTTCGCCGGCTTGAGGATCTCCTCGGGACGCGCAGGCGTGAACGAACCTACTCGGGCCGCCAGCCGGATCATGGTTTGCTCATCCCGCGCGCCGCGCCTTCGCGCGGCCTCCCTTGCCCTTGGCCTCGACCTCGGACGGCTCTTCCAGCCGCGCGGGCAGCGCGGCCGGCGGCGCAAGCACGAGCAGCGTCGCGCTGCGATCGACGCCGCCGAGCGGCATGCACTCGATGCGCGCGAAGATCTGGCCGGTGTCGCGCTCGAGGCGCGTCACCTGCGCGACGGCGAGCCCGGACGGGTAGGTTCCGTCGAGCCCCGACGTGACGAGGCGGTCGCCGACCCGGATGTCGGCCGACGGAGGCATGAAGCGCAGCTCGGGCGAGCGGCCGGTGCCGGCGCCGTAGAGCACGCTGCGCACGCCGCTGCGCTCGACCTTGACCGGCACCGCGTGGTCCTTGTCGGTCACCAGCGTGACTTCGGCGGTCGTCGGATAGACGCGCGTGACCTGCCCGACGACGCCGGTCTCGTCGATGACCGCGCTGCCCGGGACGAGCCCGGCCTCGCTGCCGCGGTTCAGGAAGAGCTTCTGCGCGAACGGATCGCGGCCGGTGTAGAGCACCTCCACGACCGTCGACCCGACCGCGTGCCGCGCCTTGAGGTCGGCGAGCGCACGCAGCTTCGCGTTGTCGTCGCGCGCCGCCGCATAGCCCTGTGCGGCGGGCGCCTGCGAGATCAGCTCGGCGCGAAGCCTCGCGTTGTCCTGCTCGAGGTCGTGCTTGCTCGCGAAGTAGACGGCGATCGCGTCCATCGCCTCGCCGGGCACGCGCAGCGCGCGCTGGATCGGGTAGAGCACGGAACCGACCGTGTGACGCACGTCCTCGAGGGTCCGGTAGCGCGCGTCGACGAACAGCAGCGCGATGGAGAAAAGCCCGAAGAACGCGAGGCGCGCCAGCGGCGAGGGACCACGGTGGAAGAACGGCGGCGGCTCGGCGGGGATCGGGCGCATCCGGATTTCCTATCGCCTGTCGCCCATTGCCGAGTGTGCTTCGCTGCGTGCTTCAGTCCGACGTGAAGATCGTCTGCAGCTTGTCCATGTTCTCGAGCGCCTTGCCGCAGCCGCGCACGACGCACGTGAGCGGGTCCTCGGCGACGATCACCGGCAGGCCGGTCTCTTCCATCAGCAGGCGATCGACGTCGCGCAGGAGCGCGCCGCCGCCGGTGAGCGCCATCCCGCGCTCGGCGATGTCGGCGCCGAGCTCGGGCGGCGTGCGCTCGAGCGCGCTCTTCACCGCCGACACGATGCTGTTCAGCGGATCGGTCAACGCCTCGAGGATCTCGTTCGACGACACGGTGAAGCTGCGCGGGATTCCCTCGGCGAGGTTGCGCCCCTTGACCTCCATCTCGCGCACCTCCGAGCCGGGGAACGCGCTGCCGATCGTCTTCTTGATCATCTCGGCGGTCGTCTCGCCGATCAGCATCCCGTAGTTGCGCCGGATGTAGTTGACGATCGCCTCGTCGAACTTGTCGCCGCCGACGCGCACGCTGCCCGCGTAGACCATGCCGCCGAGCGAGATCACGCCGACCTCGGTCGTGCCGCCGCCGATGTCGACGACCATCGAGCCGGTCGCGTCGGAGATCGGCAGGTCGGCGCCGATCGCCGCGGCCATCGGCTCCTCGATCAGGTAGACCTTCGACGCGCCCGCGCCGAGCGCGGACTCGCGGATCGCGCGGCGCTCGACCTGCGTCGAGCCGCACGGCACGCAGATGATGATGCGCGGCGACGGCGAGAACAGCCGCGAGTCGAGCACCTTCTTGATGAACTGCTTGAGCATCTGCTCGGTCACGGTGAAGTCGGCGATGACGCCGTCCTTCATCGGCCGGATCGCCGTGATGTTGCCCGGCGTGCGCCCCAGCATCTGCTTCGCCGCGAGCCCGACTTCCTGGATCACTTTCTTGCCGTTCGGCCCGCCCTCCTGGCGAATCGCGACGACCGACGGCTCGTCGAGCACGATCCCGCGACCGCGCACGTAGATCAGCGTGTTGGCGGTGCCGAGGTCGATCGCGAGGTCGGTCGAGAAATAGCCTTTGAAGAACTCGAACATGGGGAGCGCCGGACGCCGGGAACGATCGGCTATGATACTCTAGGCAACTGGGCTAGTGCACTGAAAATGTGCGGTTTTCCGGCGTTTTGCCGGTCCGGAGGCGCAATCGCCCTCCGCCGGCAAGCTTGCCCGGCCCGTCCGCTCCCGTCCCGATGAAGCTCACGCTCGACGACGTCCGGCGCATCGCGCACCTCGCCCGCATCGAGATCGACGCGCAGGCCGCGCGCGAGGTCCACGCGAAGCTCGAATCGATCTTCACGATGATCGACGAGCTGCAGGCGATCGACACCACCGGCATCGAGCCGATGTCGCACGCGCAGGACGTGGTGCTCGCGCTGCGCGACGACAAGGTCACCGAGCGCGATCGCCACGAGGACTACCAGAAGGTCGCGCCCGCAGTCGCCGACGGGCTCTACCTCGTGCCGCGGGTCGTCGAATGAGCGCGCGCGACGACACCGTCGCGGGACTCGCCGCGCGCATCGCGAAGCGCGACGTGTCGGCCGTCGAGGTCGCGCGCGACGCGCTCGACCGCATCGCGAAGGTCGGCCCGACGCTCAACGCGTTCCTGCAGGTCGACGAGGACGGCGCGCTCGCCGCGGCGAAGTCCGCCGACGCCGCGATCGCGCGCGGCCAGGCCGGCCCCCTCGCCGGCGTGCCGATCGCGCACAAGGACGTGCTGATGACGTCGGGGCTGCGCACGACCTGCGGGTCGCGCATGCTCGAGAACTTCGTCGCGCCGTACGACGCGCATGTCGTCGCGGGCCTCAGGAAGGCGGGGACCGTGCTGGTCGGCAAGACCAACATGGACGAATTCGCGATGGGCTCGTCGAACGAGACCTCGCACTTCGGCCCGGTGCGCAATCCCTGGAACCTCGAGTACGTGCCGGGCGGAAGCTCGGGCGGTTCGGCGGCCGCGGTCGCCGCGCGCCTCGTACCCGCCGCGACCGGCACGGACACCGGCGGCTCGATCCGCCAGCCGGCATCGCTGTCGGGGATCTGCGGCTTCAAGCCGACCTACGGCGTGTCGTCGCGCTACGGCCTGATCGCGTTCGCGTCGAGCCTCGACACACCCGGCCCGTTCGCGCGCACCGCGCTCGACTGCGCGCTGCTGCACAACGCGATGTCGGGCCACGATCCGCGCGACGCGACGTCGCTCGACCGCCCGCACGAGGACGTCGCGCGGCTGATCCACGAGAAGGCCGGCGCGAAGCCGCTCGAAGGCCTGCGCATCGGCCTGCCCGCCGAGTATTTCGGCGAAGGCATCGACGCGGAAGTGGCAGCGGCGATGGAGGCGGCGCTCGCGGAGCTCCGCACGCTCGGCGCGACGACGGTCGCGATCACGCTGCCCGTGGTGAAGCTGTCGGTGCCGGTCTACTACGTGATCGCGCCGGCCGAGGCGAGCTCGAACCTGTCGCGCTTCGACGGCGTGCGCTACGGCCACCGCGCCGCGCGCTACGACGACCTGAACGACATGTACCGCAAGACGCGCGCCGAGGGCTTCGGCGCCGAGGTCAAGCGCCGCATCCTCGTCGGCACCTACGTGCTCTCGCACGGCTACTACGACGCGTACTACCTGAAGGCGCAGAAAGTGCGGCGCCTGATCGCGAACGATTTCGCGCGCGCGTGGCGCGAGTGCGACGTGATCATGGGACCGACCGCGCCGTCGCCCGCGTTCAAGCTCGGCGCGAAGACCGACGACCCGGTGCAGATGTACCTCAATGACATCTTCACGATCGCCGCGAACCTGACCGGCATGCCGGCGATCTCGATCCCGGCGGGATTCACGCGCTCCGGGCTGCCGATCGGACTGCAGATCCAGGGCGACTATTTCACCGAGGCGTTCACGAAGTGCGACGTGATCATGGGCCCGGCCGCGCCGACGGTCGCCTACGACATCGGCTCGAAGGTCACCGACCCGGTGCAGATGTACCTGGACGACATCTACACGGTGCCGATCAACCTCGCGGGGCTTCCCGGCATGTCGATCCCGTGCGGCTTCGGCCACAGGGGGCGCCCCGTGGGGCTGCAGATCGTCGGCAACTACTTCGACGAGGCTCGCATGCTCGCGGTCGCGCACGCCTTCCAGCAGGCCACGGACTGGCACACCCGCACGCCTCCGGCTTTCCCATGAGCTGGGAAATCGTCATCGGGTTGGAGACCCACGCGCAGCTCACGACCGAGTCGAAGATCTTCTCGGGCGCATCGACCGCGTTCGGGGCGCCGCCGAACACGCAGGCGGCCGCGATCGACCTGGCGATGCCCGGGACGCTGCCGGTGTTGAACCGGGGCGCGGTGGAGCGCGCCATCTGCTTCGGCCTCGCGGTGGGCGGCACGATCGCGCCGAAGAGCGTGTTCGCGCGCAAGAACTACTTCTACCCCGACCTGCCGAAGGGATACCAGATAAGTCAATACGAGGCTCCGGTGGTCTCGGGTGGGGCGCTCGACATCGTCGTGGGTGAAGGGGAGAAGCGCGTGCGCCTCACGCGCGCGCACCTGGAAGAGGACGCGGGCAAGTCGCTGCACGAGGACTTCGGCGGCATGACGGGCGTGGACCTGAACCGCGCCGGCACGCCGCTGCTGGAGATCGTCTCCGAGCCCGACATGCGCTCGGCCGCGGAGGCGATCGCGTATGCGCGCGCGCT
>DATBSV010000415.1:0-4890 GCA_036559685.1 Casimicrobiaceae bacterium | reverse complement strand
CGGGACTCCCACTCGCGCGTCGCCGCGAAGTGATCGACGAACTCGTCGCCGAACCAGTCGCGCGCGAGGTCCGAGCCCTTGAAGATGCGCGTCGTCTCGGCGAGCGAGCGCGGCGCGCGCGGGACGTTCTCGCCGCCCTTGTTGGTCCCTTCGATAGGCCGCGCGAGGAGCTTCAGCCCCTTCTCGATGCCGTGCATGCCGGCGGCGATGCACGCGGCGAGCGCGAGGTAGGGATTGACGTCGGCGCCCGGGCAGCGCGTCTCGAGCCGCGTCGACTTGGCCGAGCCGGGGATCACGCGGAAGCTCGCCGTGCGGTTGTCGATGCCCCAGGTCGGCTTGACCGGCGCCCAGAAGCCGTCGACCAGGCGCTTGTAGCTGTTGATCGTCGGCCAGAACATCGGCGCGAACGCCATCAGCGTCGCGACCTGGCCGGCGAGGTAGCTCTCGAACACCTTGCTCATGCCCGCGCGGCCCTTGGCGTCGAAGAAGACGTTCTTCTTGCCGTCGGAAAGGCTCTGGTGCACGTGGCCGGAGCATCCCGGGAACCCCTGCGACCACTTGGCCATGAAGCTCGGCATGATCCCGAAACGAGCGCCGATCTCCTTCGCGCCGGCCTTGAACAGGAGCGCGCGGTCGCCGGCCTCGAGCGCGTCGGAATACACGATCGCCGCCTCGTAGACGCCCGGCCCGGTCTCGGTGTGCAGGCCCTCGATCGGCACGCCGAACGCGGCCATCTCGCCGAACAGCGCGTTGAAATAATCGCGCGCATGCCCCGCGCGCAGCAGCGAGTAGCCGAACATGCCCGGCGTGATCGGCTCGGGGCCGACGCCCTTCTTGTCCGCCCAGGTCTGCGGCGTCTCGGCGAAGTTGAAGAACTCGAACTCGAGCGAGCACATCGGCTGGAAGCCGAGCTTCGCGGCGCGCGCGAGCACGCGCTTGAGCACCTGGCGGCCGTCGAGCGGGTACGGGACTTCCTTCCCGTTCTCCATCCGGATGAAGTTGCCGAGGAAGAAGTCGACGCCGCCGTCCCACGGGACGTTGCGGTGGGTCGCGAGGTCGAGGCGCGCGACGGCGTCCGGGTAGCCCTTGTGCCAGCCGGTCGTCGTCGTGTTGTCGTAGCACTGGTCGTGCATGTCCCAGCCGTACACGACGTCGCAGAACCCGAAGCCGCCTTCGACGGCCGAGACGAACTTGTCCTTGTGCAGCAACTTGCCGCGCAGGATGCCGTCGATGTCCGAGACGGCGACCTTCACGCCGGGGTTCGGCGACTTCAGCACGTCGGCGACGATCGCCTTGTCGGAGCGGGCGGCCGGCATTCGGGGATCTCCTCGCGGGGAAGGAAGGGCGTCCGGCTCAAAGCCGGACCCACAAGCCGCAAGAGTGTAGCGCAGCGTGCGTGGGACAATCCGCCCGCCGATGCGACCCGCTCAAGCCCTGGCTTCGCTGCACCTCGCGGTCGCGCTGTTCGGCATCGCCGGCCTGTTCGGCGCCTGGCTCGCGCTGCCGCCGACCGCGATCGTGCTCGGGCGCACCACGATCGCGGCCGCCGCGCTCGCGCTCGTCGCCGGAGCGACGCGCGCGTGGTCGCGGCCCACCGCCGGCCTCGCGCTCAACGGCGTCGTGCTTGCGGTGCATTGGGTCGCGTTCTTCGCGGCGATCCAGGTCGCCGGCGTCGCGGTCGGCCTGATCGGTTTCGCGAGCTTCCCGTTGTGGACGCTCATCCTCGAGCGCGTCACCGGCGAGCGGCGCGCGGGCGGCCGGGATGCCGCGATCGCGTTGCTGGTCGTCGCCGGGTTGCTGCTGACCGTGCGCCGCTTCGACATGCACGACGAAGTCGTGCGCGGCCTCGGCTGGGGCGTGCTGTCGGGCGCGACGTTCGCGTGGCTCGCCGTGCGCAACCGCCGCTTCGCGCGCGTCCACACGGCCCGGGTAATCGCACTGTGGCAAAACGCCTTCGCGGCGGCGTGCCTCGTGCCGGTCGTGGTGCTGCTGGACGCGGCCGTGCGTCCGACGGCGCGCGAGCTCGCGCTGCTCGTCGCGCTCGGCGTCGTTTGCACCGCGCTCGCGCATACGCTGTTCGTCGCGTCGCTGGCGACGATCTCGGCGCACACGGCAAGCGTCGTGGCTGCGCTCGAGCCGGTCTACGGGATCGCGCTCGCCACCGCGTTGCTCGGGGAGCGACCGACGCTCGGCATGCTCGCCGGATGCGGGCTGCTCGTGATCGCCGCGGTGGTCGCGTCGCGCGACGCGGCCGGTAGAATGCCGGTCTCCCCGGGATGACCATGTGATGAGCTCCCTATCGATCGGCATGTGCGGCCTCGGCCGCATGGGCGGCAACATGGCGAAGCGACTCGCGCGCGCCGGCGTGCGCGTGGTCGGCTACGACGCGACGCCCGGCGCGGCCGACGCGCTCGGTGCCGGCGGCACGATCCAGCCGGCCGGATCGCTTCGGTCGCTGGTCGACGCGCTCGCGACGCCGCGCGTCGTGTGGCTGATGGTGCCGGCAGGTGCGGCGACGCAGGCATCGATCGACGCGCTGGTCGACGTGCTCGCACCCGGCGACACCGTCGTCGACGGCGGCAACGCGAACTATAAGGATTCGCAGCGACGTGCGGCGGAGCTGGCCGTGCGCGGGATCCGCTTCGTCGACTGTGGCGTCTCGGGCGGCGTGTGGGGGCTCGAGCAGGGCTACGCGCTGATGTTCGGCGGCACGCCCGAGGCCGCGCACGCAGTCGAGCCGTTCGCGCGGATCCTGGCGCCGGGCGCCGAGCGCGGCTGGCTGCATTGCGGGCCGCCGGGATCGGGCCACTTCGTCAAGATGATCCACAACGGCATCGAGTACGGAATGATGCAGGCGTACGCCGAGGGTTTCGCGCTGATCGAGGGCAAGAAGGACTTCGCGCTCGACGTCGCGGCGATCGCCGAGCTGTGGCGCCATGGAAGCGTGGTGCGCTCGTGGCTGCTCGACCTGACCGCGGGCTTCCTCGCGCACGACTCGGCGCTCGGCGCGATCGCGCCTCACGTCGCCGATTCGGGCGAAGGCCGCTGGACCGTCGCCGAGGCGGTCGAGCAGGGCATCCCGGCACCGGTGCTGACGCTCGCCCTGATGGCGCGCTTCGACAGCCAGGGCAAGGGCGACTACGCGAACAAGATGCTCGCGATGATGCGCCAGGCGTTCGGCGGCCACGCGGTGCGCGGGACGGACACGGAGCCGCGGAAATGATCGTGGTCGTGATGGGCGTGACCGGCTGCGGCAAGAGCACGGTCGGCGCCGCGCTCGGCGAGCACCTGGGCTGGCCGTTCCTCGACGCCGACGACTTCCACCCGGACGAGAACGTCGCGAAGATGGCGTCGGGCACGCCGCTCACCGACGACGACCGCTGGCCGTGGCTCGACCGCGTGGCCGACGTGCTCGCGGCGATCGAGCGCAAGGGCGAGCACGCGGTGCTCGCGTGCTCGGCGCTGAAGGCGATCTACCGCGAGCGCATCGCGCGCGCCGGCGACGTGCGCTTTGTGCACTTGGCCGGCGAGCAGGCGACGATCGCCGCGCGCCTCACCTTGCGCAAGCACAAGTACATGCCTGCGACGCTGCTCTCGAGCCAGTTCGCGACGCTCGAGCCGCCGCGCGACGCGGTCGACGTCGACATCCGCCTTCCGGTCGATGCGCAGGTCGCGTTCGTATGCCGCGCGCTGGCGCTCACGCCGGCGCCGCAGTCGTGAGCCGCTTGTGACACATCGCAAGCTCGATCCCGCGACCGAGGTCGTCCACCTCGGCCGCGATCCCGCGAAGCATCTGGGCGCGGTCAACACGCCCGTCTATCGCGCGACCACGATGGTGTTTCCGACGCTCGACGACCTCGAGGCGTCGGCGGCAGGTCGCTACGAAGGCATCGGCTATGGCCTGCACGGGCTGCCGACCGTCACCGACCTGCAGGCGGCGATCGCGACGCTCGAAGGCGGGACGCGCGGATTCGCGGTGCCGAGCGGGCTCACCGCGACGACGTTCCCGCTGATCGCGCTGACCAAGGCCGGCGATCGCGTTCTGATTACCGATTCGGTCTACGGACCGACGCGTCGATTCGCGCTGAACACGCTGCCGCGCTACGGCATCGAGGTCGCGTTCTACGATCCGCTGGTCGGTACCGGCATCGAGAAGCACATGACGCCGAACACGCGCGTCGTGTTCGCCGAGTCGCCCGGCTCGCTGTCATTTGACGTCCAGGACGTGCGGGCGATCGCGGAAGTCGCGCACCGGCACGGCGCGCTCGTCGTGCTCGACAACTCGTGGGCGACGCCGCTCGGCTTTCGCGCGTTCGACCACGGCGTCGACGTGTCGGTGCACGCCGCGACCAAGTACATCGGCGGCCATTCGGACGTACTGCTCGGCGTGATCGTGTGCAACGACGCGACGGCCGAGCCGATGCACCGGCTGTGGACCGACATGGGGGTCGCGGTGTCGACCGACGACGCGTTCCTCGGCCTGCGCGGCCTGCGCACGCTCGCCGCGCGCCTCGACCGCCACCAGGCGAGTGCCATGCGTATCGCGACGTGGCTGCGCGAGCGTCCCGAAGTGCGCGAGGTGCTGTACCCGGCGCTGCCCGGCGCGCGCGGACACGAGCTCTGGAAGCGCGACTTCACGCGCGCCACCGGGCTCTTTTCGATCGTTCTGGAGCCCGGACCGACGCGCGATGCAATGGCCGCGATGCTGAACGGCATGCGGCTGTTCAAGATGGGCTGGAGCTGGGGCGGCTTCGAGAGCCTGATCATCCCGACCGATCCCAACCGCATCCGCTCGGTCACGCGCTTCGACGCCGGCGGGCCGTGCGTCCGGCTGCATGTCGGTCTCGAGGCGCCTGACGACCTGATCGCGGACCTCGACGAGGGCTTCGC
>DATBSV010000414.1:0-2467 GCA_036559685.1 Casimicrobiaceae bacterium | reverse complement strand
GGCGCGGGCGCATGTTCGCGTCCGCATGGAGCGCCGACGAAAGCGCGGAGGCCGCCGCGGCGCTCGAGGACGGCGGCCTGGTCGTGTTGCCCGACTGCGCGTTCGCGATCGTGCCGGGCGAGCAGCGCTTCCTCGACCCGCGCTGGCTCGACGGCTCGCGCAAGAACATCGGGCTCGACGGCGAGCGGATCGGCGGCAGCAACGCGCGCGGTGACGACGAGCGCGCGCTGCACGCGATGATCGCCCGCTTCGCCGCCGCCGCGTCCGGATTGGTCGAGCGGCTGCTGCCCGACTACGCGTCGCACGTCCAGCGCGCGCGCACCAGCTTCCGCCCCGCTGCGGCGTCGGGCCGCGCGCTGTCGGCACGCAAGGACGACAGGCGGCTGCACGTCGACGCGTTCCCGTCGCGGCCCAACCGCGGCGAGCGCATCCTGCGCGTGTTCTGCAACGTCAATCCGGCCGGCGAGGATCGCGTGTGGCGCGTCGGCGAGCCGTTCGCCGCGATGGCCGCGCGCTTCCTGCCCTCGATCCGCCCGATGCGCCCCGGCGAGGCCGCGCTGCTCGCGGCGCTGCAGGTCACCAAGGGTCGACGCAGCGAGTACGACCACACGATGCTCGCGCTGCACGATCGCGCGAAGCTCGACGACGGCTACCAGCGCGAGGCGCCGCAGCGCGAGGTGCGTTTCGCGCCCGGGACGACGTGGCTGTGCTTCTCCGACCAGGTGATGCACGCGGCGATGTCGGGGCAGCACATGATGGAGCAGACGCTGCACCTGCCGCTCGCCGCGTTGCGGCATCCCGAGCGCTCGCCGCTCGCGACGCTGGAGCGACTCACCGGCCGCGCGTTGGTGTGATCCCCCCGTAGCGTGCTTCGCACGCCTCCCCCCGAGGGGGGGCCGGCGCCCTTGGGGCGGCCCGGCGGGCGCCGAACTGCACGCGAGCTAGGCGGTCAGGATCAGCTTGCCGTTCTGGGTGACGCGGAGGCGGTATTCGCGGCCCGCGTGCAGGATCACCAGCTCGCGCGCGCGGCCGAGCAGCCGCGCGCTTTCGACCCGCTCGACACGCGCGTCGGACGCCTGCGACGCAGCGGCGTCGAGGGAAGGGCTCGGCGGATCGGGCCGGACGCCGTCGGTGGTCACAGGCGAATGATAATGATTCGCATTTTGTAGGTCAATGCGCTATTCTCGGGGCGCGAGCCAGCCCGCCGGACGCCTCCCGGTCGCCAGCCAGCGCCTGGAAACCGAGCCTTGGCGACCGCTTTCACCGACTTCCGTCCCCTCGACGCCGTGCCCGCGCGCGCGGCGCTTGCGCTCGTCCCGCGTTCCGCGCCGCGCGTACCGTCGTACGCGTCGTACGCGTCGTCGCAACGGCGCATACGCTGGCCGCTCGTCGTTGCGCTCGGGGTCGTCCATGCGCTCGTCGCCGTCGTGATCGCGCTCGATTCGCCGGCCATGCACGCGTTGCGCCGCACCGAGCCGATCGCGGTGAGCATCCTGCGCGAGGCGCCGAAGCCGCCGCCTCCTGAGAGGCCGCCGAAGCCGCTGCCGGTCAAGCGCATCGCGCCGCTACCGGTGGTCGAGCCGCCGCCGGTCGTCCTGCCCGACCTGCCGCGCGTGGTCGAGCTCCCGACCATTACGTTGCCCCCGGACCCGCCGAGGATCGTTACTCCTGCGCCGGTCATCGTCCCGTCCGCGCCCGTCGCGGCTGCGCCTCCGGGCGACCCGCTGGTCGCGCCGCGCTTCGACGCGGCCTATCTCGACAATCCCGCGCCGGCCTATCCGTCGACGTCGCGCCGGCAGCACGAGGAAGGTCGCGTCCTGCTGCGCGTGCGCGTCGGCGCCGACGGGCGCGCCGAGAGCGTGGAGATCGCGACGTCGAGCGGCTACGACCGCCTCGATCGCGCGGCGCAGGATGCGGTGCGGCGCTGGCGCTTCGAGCCGGCGCGCCGCGGCACGGAAGCCGTCGCCGCCTACGTCAACGTCCCGATCGCGTTCTCGCTCGACCGCGCGTAGCGCGCGGTCCACAATCCCGCGGGCGGATCGTCCGCGAGGGAGACCCCATGCAAAGCTGGCGCTTGTTCGCCGCGGTCGCGGCGCTGCCGATCGTCGCGCTCGCTGCGACGCCCGAGCAGGAGAAGGCGTTCGTCGACACCTACCGCAAGGCGTTCGAGGGCAAGGACGCGAAAACGCTGCACGCGCTGCTCTACACCAAAGGCGCAGATCCGCAGGCGCTCGAGTTCTACAAGATGATGATGACGGACGGCATGGGAGCGAAGATCGGCACGATCGCGCTCGAGCCGCTGACCGCCGCGGACAAGGCCGACGCCGTGAAGTCGATGCCGGGGCCTGGCGGCAAGTCGTTCAAGCTGACGCTCGCGCCGGTGAAGAAGCTCGTGATCAAGCGCACCAGCAAGGAGGCGAGCGGCAGCTCGACGTCGACGAACACGGTGTTCGTGGGCGAGGCCGAC